>JAEDEG010000001.1 GCA_016293435.1 Clostridia bacterium | reverse complement strand
TCATCTTTCTTCGGCTCAATGGGTATAGCCATAATGCCTTTTCCCATTTTTAAAAATGCTTCGGGATTCTTAAACATTTTCTCAAACTTTGCTCTGTGCTCAGGTTGTAAAGAAACAAAATTCTCATCACCCAAACCGCAGACAAAGAATGTTCCGGCTATAATATCAAGCATTTTGCCGTTTTCATCTTTTACAGCCCGATTCAGTTCTGAACCGTTAATTTTTCCTTCCTCATTGCATACAATCGCAACAGGCTCTTCAAAAAAATATGCTGCCTGAATGTTACCGCCTACAATATTCTGCATAGAAGAAAGTCCTGCTTCGATAGTGGTCATTTTTGCATATTGACCGGGTTCTACAAGCAGGACTTCCAATTCATTCGTTTTTTCGATTTCTTTGCCGTTATCAGCTTCATATTCAACGCCTACAAAGTTTTCACTGTCTAAGATAATATCGGCATCCTTCCACATATCTTCAACCATCTGTATGGCATCATCTTTTGAATCAGCTTCTACAACTACCGATTTTTGAAGTGTCTCGGTAATTGTTACTTCAAACTCCTTCATCGTCATTCACCTCACCTTCTTCAATGGGAGAGAAGAATGGACAGCTCTTACCGTTATGGTATTGTAAATACGGGCACACCTCACTTTTCGGATCAAGCTTATAGCCCTCCGCTCCTGTTTTGCATTTGGGACATAATTGTTTGTTCATCGGTTTAACTCCTCTCTGTGTTTCTTTTCTTTGTTCTGTTTTTTAACCAATTTTCCAAAAGCTTCAAAATCGTGTTTTTCATTTGGCTTGGTGTAAATGAACGCGGGAAATATTTTTTTATTTCGTCAGGTTCTATTGTTATTTTATCAAAGTCGCTTTTCTTCTCCTCCGACATAATCTCCCGCATAGCTTCGACAGTGCATTTGCCGCTTTTGCTTAATTTTTTTATACGCTGCGCTTGGGATAATGACGGTGCGTTTTGCGAATATTCCATCGCATCTAAAAATCCCTGCTGTTCTTCTTGCGAAAGGCTCGCAAGCTCCACGGCAGGGGTAAATGAGATTTCCTTGCTATCAACCTTGTCTAAGAGTGCCGGTTCGAGGCTTGCAAGACGGATATACCTTTCGATATTTCTGACACTTTCGCCTGTATCTTGTGATAGTTTTTCAACTGTCCACGACTTTCCGCCATTTTGGCGGAAAGTTAAATCGTCTCGTTTTCCTTGATGTTTTAGGGCTTCCATTTTCATTTTGTACGCAAGCGCACGTTCACTCGGCAGTATATTTTCCCTTTGCAGATTGCTGTCCACCATAAAGATTACCGCTTCATCGTCCGTGAGTTCTTTTACAATAACGGGCATTGTTTCAAGTCCTGCTGCTTCACAGGCGTACAGTCTGCGATGCCCGGATATTATCTCATAACCTCCACTCGGATCAGGACGAACGACAGCAGGGGATAGCACTCCGACTTGTGAAATGCTGTCTATTGTCTGCTGCATAAGCTCATCATCTAATACCTTAAACGGATGATTTTTGAACGGATGCAGCTCTGTCAGCTTTATTTCCACAACTTGATTGGAATCCAGCTGTTTTTTCTTTGTAGACATTTATATCACCTCCGTTTCGCTTGAGATATAGCCTATTTTATTGAAATTTACTGTTTATGTTCCCTGCGGCTTTATCTGCGCGTCCCGCAGCAACACAACAGCATAAGGTTATTGCTCCGACTATAGTGCCTATTGTAAACGCAGTAATTATTCCAATCATTCTTGCCGCCTCCCTCCGTTGCCGTATAAATCGTTTCTCACCATATTCGATAGGTTTGTTTCCGCCGTTGCGGGTATATTGAACAGTGAAGTTATAAGATAGGCTTTTGTATTGCGGATTTTTTCATTGCGCCGCGAAAATTCAAGCATAAAAGCCTCTAACCTACTGTGATCAATTTCAAGAAATCTCTGCCGTACAAGCTCAGTCGGGTACTGCTTTTTCTCTATGGTGTAGTACGGGGTGTCTATCGTAAGTACCTCCGCCATTACGGAAACTATTTCATCAATAACCGCCTTGTCATAGCTGTAAACAAGAGTGTCGTATTCAATATTATTTTTAATACGCTCTGTGTTTTTGTTGTATCTATCTATCCATCGAATTTCTTGAGCTTGCCCTCTTTGATTGATAGATGGATATTTAATTAAATCAGTATTTATTTTTTCTTTATTTGTTATTTCTATATTTAATTGCGTTGGATTTTCCGATGTCGGGTTATCCGTAATCGGGTTATCCGATATTGGATTTTCCGAAAACGGGTTTTCCAATATCGGCTGCTCCGTGATTGGATTTTCCAAACGCGGCTGCGGCTGCTCGTAAATTGTATATTCTATCGCTGCCATTTTGCCAAACTCGTCACGCCCCTGTTTTCGAGTAATATATCCGGCTTCTTCAAGCTCCAAAACTGCCGTCCGTATTGCATCAATCTTTTCCTTATTGATACGAGCAAGACCTTTTAGGGTGTAGTCCCAATCGTCAGGCAAGGATAACATCTGCGACAAAAGTCCTTTTGCTTTCAAGGACAAATCCTTGTTACGCAGATGATGATTTGACATAACCGTGTAATTTTTGTTTTTCTCAATTCTGAATACTGGCATCGTAAACCTCCTTTCCTCGATGCTTTTTCTTTCCATCTCGTTCCCGCTCTAATTTTCTAAACAGTTTATGACCGTCTGCATTTGTTAAACAAGCGAACCACTCCGAGAGAAAAAAACATTTAATTTCGTTTCTGACCGATACGGATTTTGACCGCCTGTAATCTTTTGCTGCTTGAACAATAATTGCATCGGCAAGCAGTTCATAATTTTTATCGTACATTTTCTTTACCTCCGTCCCGAAATTGGGCAACAAAAAAGCGTGTCCACATTAGCTCGCAATGAGCAAAGTAAACACGCTTGTGAAATGTAGCTATCAAGTTTTGAAAATATCAGCTCCAGGGATTTATGCTTTAAAATCAATTTAATTTTATCAAATTCAGTCAAACTGTTTCAGAGTCGCTAAACAGAAAAAATTCAACCTGAAAAAGTGAAAATTACGACCGAAAATCAACTGAATTTTCACCCCGAATTTATCCCTTTTTGGTCCTAAAAGGGTATTTTCACCCCGATTTATCCCCTATAAAATGGAATAAATTAGCACAAATTTCGTTAAATTCGGTCAAAGCCGACAGAAAAATCAGGGCATGAAAAAAACCCCGAAAACCGCATAACTGCGCGGTTTTTCGGGGTTTGTAATCGAGATTTTATCTCTTACTAAACTGCGGTGCACGACGTGCGGCTTTGAGACCGTACTTCTTTCTTTCTTTCATTCTGGGGTCTCTTGTGAGAAAACCGGCAGCTTTGAGCGGAGTTCTGTATTCTTCCTCTACAGTGAGGAGAGCTCTGGAAAGACCGTGTCTGATGGCACCAGCCTGACCTGTAAATCCACCGCCTGTAACCTTAGCAATTACATCGTATTTACCTAATGTATCTGTTGCAACGAGAGGCTGTCTAACAACAACCTTGAGAGTTTCAAGACCGAAAAAGTCATCAATATCTCTATCATTAATTGTAATTTTACCTGTACCGGGAACAATCCTTACTCTTGCAACTGAGCTTTTTCTTCTGCCGGTACCATAAAACTGTTCTTTAGCCATTATCATATACCTCCTTATTTAATTAAACCGGTGTATGTTTCCGGCTTTTGAGCTGCATGGTTGTGTTCGGTTCCCTGATATACTCTGAGTCTTGTAAGAGCATTCGCACCAATTGTGTTGTGGGGAAGCATACCTTTTACAGCGAGTGTAATTGCTTTTTCGGGTTTTTCTGCCATTAAATGCTTATACTTAATTTCTTTCAAACCACCAACATATCCGGTGTGATATCTGTAATACTTCTGATCAAGCTTTTTACCGGTTAAAACAACCTTATCAGCATTTAAAATGATAACAAAATCACCACAATCAACATTAGGAGTAAAAGTAGGTTTAATTTTACCTCTCAATATAGAAGCGGCAGCTGCTGCAACTCTACCAAGTGATTTGCCTTCGGCATCTATAATGTACCATTTTCTTTCGAGCTCGGCAGATTTAGCCATAAATGTACTCATCTTCGATTTACCTCCGTGTATTTTTTATTTAATCAACTTTCGATATTGTAATACAAATTATTGAATTTGTCAACAACTTTTTTAAAAAAAATTAAAATGGCAACAACAATCTCTGTTTTTCTCGCGTTTTCTTTTGTTTTCTCGTTGTTTCTCAATATGCAAATTATCATTTCGGTTTAAAATTATTGTCAATTGTTATCCAAAACTTAAAAAAACTTAAAATTGCTCCGTTTTTCATGCAAAAAAGCAGACAATACATTGTCTGCTTTTTTGCTTCCTTATAATTAAGGAGGGAAAATGAAAAAAAGTTTGTTTATTGTGGTATGTATGAATTCTATCATTTTTCATCAAAATTTTCAATCGTATTTTTTTACTAACTTGTCAAAAAAGTAGATGTTTTTTTGTTGAAAATATACAATTATAACTCGTTTGAATTAATAATATGTTTTTCTATTTTCTTTTTTATTCTTTGCAATGCATTGTCAATAGATTTTTCGCTTTTCCCAATTTGTGAAGCAATTTCAATATAGCTCATACCTTCCAGATATTTTGTTAGTACAATCCATTCAAGCTTGCTTAATATTTTTGATAATTTTTCTTCAATGCTTAAAAAGCGTTCTTTATCAAGCATTATCTCTTCAGGATCTAAACGATGCGTCTCCATAACAGTATCGAGCAAAATTCTTTCATTTTCATCATCATATACCGGTTTGCTCAAAGATATATATGAATTTAAGGGGATATGCTTTTGCCTTGTAGCAGTTTTTATCGCGGTAATAATTTGTCTTGTTATACATAGCTCAGCAAAGGATTTAAACGATGCCTGTGCATCGATTTTATAATCTCTTATAGCTTTATACAATCCTATCATGCCTTCTTGTATAATATCTTCATTATCAGCTCCAATCAAAAAATATGTTCTTGATTTTGCCCTGACAAAATTTCTGTATTTTTCCATAAGATATTCAATCGCATACCCATTGCCATCTCTGGAAAGTTTTACAATTTCTTCATCGCTCATATTTTTCATATAATCATTTTCTGAACTTTTCAAAATTTCCCCTCCTAAAATTTCTCATATATTATTTTAACACAATAAAGCTATTTGTCAAGAAAGATTGTTCTATTTTCCTAAAATATAAAATATAATGGTTTTGGGTGATACTTATGGAGGAAAGTAAAGTACAACGAGAAATTTTGATATATTTCCCGGAGACAATTAGAAAACTTTTTTCGACTTTGGATAATGATCGACTGGACAAGCTTTCGGAAATAAGAATAGTCCATGGCAGTCCATTAATTGTAATTTTTGAAAACCAGCGTTTTTATCTCGGTAGTTGCGGCTTATCAAAATCAACGAATAATTTATATACCATAACAGTCGATGACATAAAGGCAATTGTAGAATTGGTTACTAAATCGTCTATTTATATCTATGAAAAATATATCACCAAGGGATTTATAACACTTCCCGGCGGTCACCGAGTAGGGCTTGCCGGCAATTGTATAGTCAATGATGATAAACTATGTGGAGTGAAGGAGTTTAACTCATTAGTATTCCGAATTTCACATGAGATAGTTGGTGCGTCAGAAATTTTTTTTGACGATATATTTTGCCGGGGACAAGTTAAAAACACCGTCATAATCTCACCGCCGGGATGTGGTAAAACAACAGTACTCAGAGATTTGGCACGTTCATTCAATGACTACAATAAAGTGAAAAAAATAATAATATGCGCATTGATTGACGAAAGGTATGAGCTTGCAGCTGTATATAACGGAAAAAGCACTATGGATATTGGTGCAAACAATTTTACAATAAGCGGTTGCAAAAAATCAGTAGCTATACCTATTGTAGTACGATCTATGTCACCCGATATAATTATCGCCGATGAAATGTGTACATATGATGATTTTGAGGCTGCATTTTTTGCAAAACAATCGGGTTGCAAGATCATAGCTTCAGTACATGGATTGAATGAGACAGTAAACGAATTGGTTAATTCCGGGCACAAAAATATATTTGATAAATCCGTGGTTTTAAGCAACAGAAATGGACCCGGTACAGTTGAAAAAATTCTGGAGGGTAGTTGTATATGATATACATAAAAATATTCGGTGGATTTTTAACATTTTTAGCCTCATCTATGTTGGGATATTGTATTACCTTAAAGTCTCAAAAACGAGTCGTTGAGTTAGAAAATTTAAAATTATATATGCATGTGTTTGAAAATGAAATAAGATATAATTCATCAGATATTATAGAAGCTACAGAAAACTCATATAAATCGGCGTCAGAACACAATAAAATAATTTTAGACTTATTTTTGAAATATTCATCAGATTCTCAAGGACAACCCTTATCAACTGTATGGAAAAAAAGCGTATCTAACTCAAAATCCCTTCTATGTTATAATAAAGATGACATTTACTCTATAGTTGAATTTGGCGAAATTTTAGGTAGTGGAGATGCAGAAACCCAGTTGAAAAATATAGATGTATTTATAAAAAAATTATCTGACAATATTGAAAATTCAAAATTGAAATTATCAGGGAGCGAAAAAATTTTTTCTAAACTTGGGATATACACCGGTTTGCTGATTGTTGTATTTTTAATATAATTGACGGGAGATATATGACATGGATGTGGAGTTGATTTTTAAGATAGCAGCAATAGGTATTGTTGTTGCAGTCATCTACAGATTGCTTGTCCAATCCGGGAGAGACGAGCAAGCATTGATGGTTACAATAGCAGGGCTGGTTGTTGTTATGATAATGATTGTTGAACAGATATATGAATTATTCAGCACTATAAAAAATTTATTCGAGTTATAGCATTGTGATTATAAAAGCTGTATGTATTTGTATTATATCTGTTTTTGCAATTCTAATAGTAAAAAATATATTACCATCATTTTCTCCTGTAATAGCAATTGGAGCCGGTATTTTAACTATTGTTGTATGTGTTCCGCAGCTCATGAACATATTAGAATCCATTAACAGTCTGTCAAAAAAAGTTTATGGTATAGATAATTATTTGAAAATTTCAATTAAAATTGTTGTTATATCCTTGCTTTGTGAATTTTCTTCGCAATTATGCTCTGATAACGGCGAAAATTATCTGGCTTCAAAAATCGAATTCGCAGGCAAGGTTTCAATTATGATTGTTGCCGCTCCGGAATTTGCCAAATTAATTAATAAAGTGACTGACATGTTGTTATTATTATGAAAAAAATCTTTATATCTTTTATAATAATTGCCACAATATGTTCCTGTTGTGCATTTGCTTCGGATATCTCAAAAGAAGATAAAATCGTAGATCAATTTTACCAAAAATCCGAAGAAACGCTAGGTGAGTGGCAATCTGAATTAAATTTTTTACGCGAAAACCAGGATAAGCATAATGAAATACTAAAATTTTTAAATAAAATATCTGAATTTGCATTTGGTGAAATTAAGCATTCATTAATCCGGATAATATATATAGTACTAATATGTATATTGATATCTGTAATGAAAATATATATTAAAGACGGTGGCTTATCCGAAATAAGCAGCAATGTATGTTTTGTAATGTGCTCTTTTTTACTGATTACAGTATTTGAATATTCGTCCGATACATGCAAAAAAGCCTTGAATGATTTATTTGATTATATGAGTTTTGCTGTTCCTGTTTATGCAGGCACACTGATCTCAGGCGGTTTTGCAAGAACGGCAGCCTCAGTTCAAGGATTATTTATGACTTTATCCACTGTCATCGCTGCAATTATAAAAAACATTGTATTCCCAATGTTGTACTGCTGTGGGCTGTTGTCAATAATCGGAAACATTTCAAGTACATTTAATCTTTCCGGTTTTGTATCCTTTATTTCAAAAGCTGCAAGATATATCATAGGACTTATAATGACGATATTTGCAGGAATATTAGCATTCACCGGATTTGGAGCTGTTGCAGGAGATAATTTAGCCTTAAGGACTGCAAGATATGCGATTGGAAATTTTGTACCTGTTGTAGGCGGTTGCTTATCAGAAGCGCTAAGCAGCTTGCTGTACTCTTCGGCAATTACAAAAAATGCAATTGGTTATATTGGATTTTTTACGTTGCTTTTCATTTGTCTTGCTCCAATAATAAAAGTTTTTTGTGTTGTATTTATGCTCCGATTAGGTTCGGTTATTACATCAATGGTTGGAGAAACAAGTGTAACAAATGCCATTAATTCTATATGTGATGTTTTGGTGAGCATTGCAGCAATGGTTATTTTAATATCTGTGATGTTTGTTCTTATGATAACGATAGTATCGGTAGCGGGGTGAGATATGGAAGAAATAAAAATTTATATAATTAAAATGGTGATACTGTCTGTTCTCATTCAATTAATCGGATCTTTAATAAAAAAAGATTCATTTAAAAGAATATATAACTTAGTGGGAGGAATAATGGTTGTTTTCACGTTACTTGGTATTCCAATTGAAAATGCAAAGCTGAAAATGTCTGATTCTTACGATAATGAATTTTACAATGACAATACAAACATCATAGAAAATGAGTTTACAAAAATTGTTTCAGAAAAAATCAAAAAAGACATTAAAGAAACATTTGGATTCGATGGAGATGTGGAGGTAAACAGTGATTTAAATAAATTAAAAATTACCATAAAAGGAAATATAAAAGAATGCAGTCAGGATATAAATAAATATATCAGGGATAAATACTGTACTGATAATGATGAGGTGGAATTGATCAATGGAGTTTATTGAAACCGCAAAAAACACTTTGAGTAGCAAAAAAACAATACCAATTCTTGTTATCCTTATTCTTTTAGGAGTCACACTTATGGTATCGACTAAGGTTGTCGTAAAAGAAAATTCTACGAAGAAAAATAATACTTTAAACGTAGATAACGAAACAAAGTTATCAGAAACAAACGCTACAAGCTTAGAAAAAAAACTTGAGAAAATACTGTCTCAGATAAACGGAGTTGGTGAAGTTGAAGTATTAATTGTGTTTGAATCAAGTAATGAAGAAGTTGTCCTTAAAGACACAGAAAAAGATGGTGGAGAAAAAACGGTATTTCAAACAGAATCTTCAATCAGCAAGCCCTATGTAACCAAAACTCTATACTCGGGAATCAAGGGGATAATTATTGCAGCACAGGGAGCAAATAGAGCCGAAGTTAAAGCAGCTTTATCTGACACAGTAGCTGCGGTTTTTGATATTCCTATACATAAAGTTAAAATATTAGAGAAAAATTAGGAGGCCAAAAAATGTTTATGATTATAAAAAAGAAATATATATCACTTGCTGTTATTGCTATTTTATTTGTCGTTGGTTTTATTGTAAATCAAAATTATAGTGAAAATGACATTACTGTAGCTGAAGTAGATGAGAACAATGCAAATGAATCTGCATCCGATGGTGAAGCTGTATTAGTAGGTAATATGGACAACAAAGATAAGTATGTTATTGGCGCTAAAAATGACAGAGAAATTGTAAGAAGCAAGGCATTGGAAATATTAAATAATACATTGAGGGATGAAAACATGAGCGAAGAAAGCAAAAAAAATGCAGAAACAAAAATATTAAAAATGGCATCTGATATAGAATTGGAATCTGAATGTGAACTATTGTTAGACGCTAAAGGTTTTAATGATTGCGTTGTTTTCATATCAGATGATAATATTACAGTTACTGTTCCAAATAAAAGCATCGAAAACAACGAAGTTATAAAAATAAATGATATAATTTATGAACAAACAGGAAATAATAATATAAAAATAGTTGAAGTTAAGTAATTTTTGTGATATAATTAGGAAAAAAGAGGAGGATTAATATGGAAAACATAAACGAAAACAATGGTTCGATAAAAATATCAGACGAAGTTATAGCTACAATTGCATCAGTAGCAGTAATGGAAGTTGAAGGTGTGTGCGGTCTTGCCGGCGGGTCTATCGCTGGTGAAATTGTGCAAAAATTCGGCAAAAAAAATGCAACTAAAGGCATAAAAATATCTTCAGTTGATTCAGAAATAACAATTGATATCAGCCTGTGCATAAAATACGGAACAAGAATTCCCGAAATTGCATGGGAAGTTCAAGAAAATGTAAAAAAATCTGTTGAATCTATGTCCGGACAAAATGTCTCTAAAGTTAATATTCATATTTCCGGTGTAGAATTTGAAAAAGAAAACAGGTTGGAAGATATATCAGACGACATTTCAGATGATGAATAATTTACATTAAAACTTTGTTTTAGTCAGAAGTGTTTATTACGGAGGAATAAAATGAGCAGAAAAACAGCACGTGAAGCTGCATTTAAAACAATTTTTGAAATACCGTTTCATTCAACACAACCGCCGGAAAATATTATTGAATTTAACAAGGAATACTCTAAAGATGATATAAACCAACAAAATGATTCGTTGTATTTTGACTCTGTTACCAAACAGTGTTACAAAAACATTGAAAAAATTGACTGCGAAATATCTAAAAATTTAAAAAGCTGGTCATTAGAACGTATTTCAAAAATCAACCTATCAATTCTCAGGTTGGCTATGTGTGAAATTCTTTATATAGATGATATACCTTATCAGGTATCAATCAATGAAGCTGTGGAGCTTGCAAAAAGGTTTGGCGATGATGATTCTCCTGCATTTATAAACGGAGTTTTAGCTTCGGTTGTTTAATGGGAGAGTAGTATGCCTGTAATTACTGTTTCACAGCTCAATAATTATATGAAAAGATACATAGACCGAAATGCTCATCTGAGTGATTTGTGGGTTAAGGGTGAAATCTCGAATTTCAAAAAACATTACACCGGTAATTATTATTTCACCATAAAGGATGAAAATTCAGCCCTTAAAGCCATTATGTTTAGGGGATATTCTTCAAAAACCAAATTCATTCCTGTTGACGGAATGAAAGTCATCGTATTCGGAAAAATTTCTGTGTATGAGGCAAGCGGCACATATCAGTTATATGCCGAATCAATGATACCTGACGGGGCCGGAGAGCTGTATGCCGCATACGAACAACTTAAATTGAAGTTAGAATCAGAGGGCTTGTTTTCTGCGAATTTAAAAAAGAAAATTCCATCTATACCAAAAAAAGTGGGAGTTGTCACATCTGTTTCAGGTGCTGCATTGAGGGATATTCTTGATGTTTTGAAACGAAGGTATCCTATAGCCAATGTGTGTGTCTATCCAGCCAAAGTGCAGGGAATAGGTGCTGCCGACTCTATTTGTGACGGAATAAAGTATTTGTCTGAATTGGGCGATTGTGATTGTATAATAATCGCGCGAGGAGGAGGATCTATAGAAGATTTATGGGCTTTTAATGAAGAAAAAACAGCAAGAGCAATATTTGAGTGTGATACTCCCATAATCTCAGGTGTTGGACATGAAACAGATTATACCATTTCAGACTTTGTTGCAGACGTAAGAGCACCAACACCTTCGGTAGCCGCAGAATTGGCTGTTCCTTCGTGCGATGAGTTATTCCATTTTTTAAAAATCGCTCAGGAAAAGTCGACTGTATTGATTAATTCGCAAATAGCAGCTTTTACGGCAAAATTAAGTTTGTATTCACTTTCATCACTAAAAGAACGTCTTATCTCGCGGATTGATGTAAATGAATATAAACTAAAGAATTTGGTTGCCAATATAGATGTTTGTATGAAAAACAAGATAGATGAATTATTCTACAAATTATCCGAGCAAGTATCATCTTTGAGTGTTTTGAATCCACTATCAGTTTTGTCAAGAGGATACAGCATTATCCTGAATAATGAAGGGACACTTTTAGATATCAATAAGATTCAGGTTGGAGACATCATCAAAGTTATATTGAAAGATGGCAACTTAGAGTGTGTTACAAGGAGCATTGTATATGAAGAAAAACAAACCGACATTTGAAGAATATTTGTGTGATCTCGAAAATGCCGTAAAAGCATTAGAAGAAGGTAATTTGACGTTAGATGAGAGCATTGAAATGTATAAAAAAGCTGTATCGCTGTCTTTTGAATGTAATAAAATCTTGGAAAAATCAAAGCAAAAAATAGAAATAATTCAAAATGGGAATTACGAAGATAACGATATAACAAAAGATATTTTAACGGAGAATTAACAATGAACTTTAACGATATATATAAAAATAAAATTAAATTTATAGATGACTATATAAAGAATTATTTAGAGTCACGTTACCCCGAAGTTTCGCCTGTATTGCTGGATTCTATGAAATACTCTGTTTTAAACGGTGGAAAAAGGCTACGTTCGATTCTGTGTATTGAAATCTGCAAAATGCTGGATGGTGATATAAACAAGGCATTGCCGTTTGCTGCCGGTATAGAATTTATACACGCGTATTCTCTGGTGCACGATGACTTGCCCGCAATGGACAATTCCGATTATAGAAGGGGACAACTGAGTTGCCACAAAAAATTTGGTGAAGCATTCGGCATATTGTGTGGAGACGCGTTGTTAAATTCAGCATATGAAATTATGGCAAACAATTGTACTACACAATATCAGATTAAGGCTATGCAATGTATTGCCAAATGTGCAGGTGCACACGGCATGATTGATGGTCAGATTATCGATTTGTCGATAGCAGATACCGGAATATACGATGAAAAACAATTTATAAAACTTATTGAACTTAAAACAGCAAATCTTATAAAGGCTGCTGTGGTTTCGGGAGTTCTCATTGCCGAGGGAAGTGAAGATACGTTGAATGAAATGGAGAGCTTTGCATATAATCTTGGCTTGGCATTTCAGATACGGGATGATTTTGAAGATGTTACCGAAGATGATAAAAAGATATCAGATTCGCCGAATTTTGTGTCTTATTTCGGGAGTGATATTGCTCGAAAAATGCTAAACCAATACTACGGCAACTCTATTAATATTTTGAAAAAATATAAAACCAGCCAATTTTTGTGCGGATTACTTTGCTATTTGTTTGAATAAAGCAATGTGTAAATCACAAACTACAAAAGGATTATGTTATGAAATTTAAGGAAGAACTCATAAGTGATAAAAACCTAAAAAATATAAATAACAGCAATGCAAAAGAACTTACAGACGAAATCAGAAATTTTTTGATTGAAAATGTAATGAAAAACGGAGGACATCTTGCATCTAACCTTGGTGTTGTTGAACTAACTATTGCACTTCATAAGGTTTTTGACTTTCCTAACGATAAGATAATTTTTGATGTTGGACATCAATGTTATGTCCACAAAATTTTAACCGGAAGAGCAGATAAGTTTAATACTCTAAGAAAGTTGAATGGTCTTTCCGGATTCCCAAAAGTTGAAGAAAGTAATTTTGATTGTTTCAATACCGGACACGCAAGTACTTCCATTTCTGCTGCGCTAGGTATTGCTAAAGCAAGAGATATAAACAAAGAAAATTTTGAAGTAATTGCATTTATTGGTGACGGAGCATTAAGCGGCGGTATGGCATTTGAAGCATTAAATGATGCCGGTGCTTCCAAAACTAAGCTTATAGTTGTATTAAATGATAATGAAATGTCTATCAATCAAAATGTTGGCGGGCTTTCGTCACATTTGAGTATGCTCAGATTAGGCAAAAAATATATATCTGCCAAAAGCCATTTACACAGATTTTTGGATAAAATGGGGGGATTTGGCAATAAAATTACAAAGCTAATTAAATTTACAAAGGATTTGATTAAATTTGCAGCTATAGAGGTTCCGTTATTTGAAGAACTGGGCATGACTTATATAGGTATAATAGATGGACATAACATAGATGAATTAACCGAAGCATTTATAAAAGCAAAAAACACCCCGGGTCCAGTTTTAGTTCATACGTTTACGCACAAGGGAAAGGGATATAGACCTGCAGAAGACAATCCGGATGTATATCATGGAGTATCTCCCAAAAGCGATAACAATATCGATTCATCAGGTAACCAAGGTACTTCATACACTAATATTTTTGGAAAATACATGCAAAATAAAGCCGGAGAAAACGATAAGTTAGTTGCAATTACTGCAGCAATGGGAAAAGGTTGTGGCTTGGATGGTTTTAGCCAAAAATATCCGGAGCGATTTTTCGATGTTGGAATAGCTGAACAGCATGCAACCACTTTTTCGGCAGGATTGGCCACTCGCGGGTTGATACCGGTGTTTGCTGTCTATTCAACATTTTTTCAAAGATCATATGATCAGATATTGCACGACGTATGCTTACAAAATTTGCACGTAGTTTTTGCAATAGACCGTGCCGGAGTTGTAGGTGAGGATGGAGAAACTCATCAGGGAATATTTGATTTATCGTATCTTACTCACATTCCAAACATCAAAATATTAGCTCCGTCGTGTGAGAATGAATTTATTCACATGTTAGATTATGCAATTGATGAATGCAACGGTCCGGTTGCTGTCAGATACCCCAAATCTTATGCCCCAAAAAGGGAGTATAGAGAACCTTTTAGTTGTAATCCGGAATTGGTTTATAATACCGGGGATGATATTGTTATACTTTCTGTGGGCAGAATGCTTGAATGTTCAGTTGAAGCATCAAAATTGCTTAACCGGTCTAATTTTGGAGTGAAAGTATATAACGTCAGATGTATAAAGCCATTTAACAAAGAACGCGCTTTAAATATATCCGCTAAAACCCGTATGATAGTAACGATTGAAGATAATGTAATTACTGGTGGTGCAGGACAATACATTACTTCTGTATTAGAAAACATATCACACTGCATAGTTATAAACCTCGGATTTGATGATTGCTTTGTTTGCCAAGGCACTCAGGAACAATTGTTTGAAAGGTATAATTTAACTGCCGACAAAATAGTTTTAAGAATTAAAGAGGAATTTGGAAAATGAATTTAAGAGTAGATGTTGAAATGGTTAACAGAGGTTTGGTAGAAAGCAGAGAAAAAGCCAAGGCTCTTATTATGTCAGGAATAGTATATGTAAATGGGCAAAAAGCTTTGAAAGCAGGAGATAAAATTAAAGAGGGAGAAAATATAGAAATAAGAGGCCAAAAACTTCCGTTTGTAAGTAGGGGAGGCTTAAAACTCGATAAGGCCGTTCATATATTTCACTTGAATTTAGAACAATCCATTTGCATGGATATTGGTGCGTCTACCGGTGGATTTACTGACTGTATGCTACAAAACGGTGCATCAAAAGTGTATGCAGTTGATGTCGGATATGGTCAATTAGCCTGGAAGCTTAGAAATGATTTAAGAGTTATTAATATGGAAAGAACAAATATCAGATATATAGATTTTGATAAAATTGAAGATGAAATAGATTTTATTTCAATAGATGTAGCCTTTATTTCATTAAAACTTGTATTGCCGGTTGCATTCAAGCTTCTCAACCTCACCGGAAATGTTGTCGCCCTTATAAAACCACAATTCGAAGCAGGACGTGATCAAGTTGGAAAAAAAGGGGTTGTTAGAGATATACAGATTCACAGAAATGTAATATCTGATATAGTTGACTTTTCATACAACTTGGGGTTTTCGGTAGAAAATTTAAGCTATTCGCCGATAAAAGGTCCCGAAGGGAATATAGAATTCCTTTTGCTTTTAAAAAAAGAAAATTCACCTCATAATTTGGTAGATGAAGAAATCATCAATAGCGTTACCGATAGTTCTCATAGAATGGATGTGTAAAAAATGATATATAAATACAATGAAGACAGCGAAGAAAATGATATTTCATTTTTTGAAGCATTCAATTTAAATGGCAAATCACTGTATGATGAGCCCGGCGAATTTTCATTCATGCCAACCAATATGGAATCTTTAGCAAATGAAACTAAGAATGATGCAAACGCCGGAACGAAAATGAAAACAGAGTCTTCAAACAAAACCAAAAAATCAAATTCGAAAATAAAATCAATTCACAAAGATCACCGAAAAAGAGTCAGAGATAAATTCTTCAAATTTGGCCTAAGTTGCTTTAGCGAGTATGAAGTATTAGAATTTTTGCTATTTCATTCAATACCTCTAAAGGATACCAATGAAATAGCTCATCGTTTGATTGAACATTTTGGCTCATTAGAAGGAGTTTTTAATGCTGAATACTATGATTTGATGGAAGTCAATGGAATAAGTGAAGTATCTGCCGGTTTAATAAGCTTATTTCGCCAAATTTCTCAATATTTGAGAACAACAAACAAAGAAGGCGAATTATTAAACACTGCACATAAGGCTGGCAAATTTTGTTGTGATTACTTTGCAAGTCATGTTGAGGAAAATTCAATTGTAATTATTTTAGACGAAAATCAAGCAGCGAAGGTAATTGAGGTTATAAGCGAAGGTAGCGAAACCGAAACAGGATTTTATCCGCGAAAAATTATAAAATCTATAATTAAACATCGCGGTACTAAAGTGATACTCGCTCATAATCACCCAAATAAAAACCCAAACCCTTCAAATAATGATATACATAATACCAAAGTCCTTGCCGAAAGCCTAAAAACAGCAGGAATAATGTTGATAGACCATATCGTATGTGGAGGTGAACGATTTGTAAGCATGGCAGACAGGGGATTTTTAATACATTAAAGCGGTGTAAAACATATATTAAAAAGTACAGAATAAAATTTGTAAATGCAAAAAGGGGAAAGATTTATGATTTATATAATGTTAGCTGACGGATTCGAGGAAATAGAAGCTCTGGCTGTAGTTGATATATTAAGAAGAGGTGGTCTTGATGTACAAACCGTTTCGGTTATTGATAACGACTATGCAACGGGATCACATAATATCACTGTAAAAACAGATATCAAACTTTCGGACTTTGATTATACGAATTGTGATTTTATTATTCTGCCCGGTGGTATGCCCGGAACAATAAATTTACAAAAAAACAAAAGACTCGAAAAAATATTAATAGAAGCATACAAAGATAAAAAATATATTGCAGCAATTTGTGCAGCTCCAATAATATGTGGAGAACTGGGTTTTTTGAAAGGTAAGCAGGCAACCTGTTATCCATCATATGAAACCCATCTGAAGGGCGCAATATTATCCAATGAACGTGTATGCATATCTGACAATGTTATAACCTCAAGAGGTGCAGGAACTGCGCATGATTTTGCTTTTGCAATTTTAAGTATTTTGAAAGATAAAAACACTGCCGATAGAACAAGGGAAGCTATGTTATATGACTGTTAGTTCAAAATCCGAATTACGTTCAAAATTTAAAAATATTCGAAATTCAATCATGCAGAACCAACGTGTATTAAAATCAAAAGTTATCAGCGATAAATTAATCGAGATAATAAGAAGGAAAAAATATACCAATATTTTTATTTACAATTCATTTTCAAGCGAAGTAATGACGGGGGATATAATATCTAAGCTTGTGGCTGAAAAAATTAATGTTTATTTGCCAATATGCAACATCCATAACGAGACTATGAAGGCAGCCAAATATAACTCAACAGATGTGTACACAGAAAACATTTATGGGATAAAAGAATCTTCAAATCATTTTATTGAAATGCCCAACAGATTAGATCTAATTGTTGCACCGGGAATTGTATTTGATAAAAAAGGAAATCGTATTGGATACGGCAAAGGATATTATGATAAATTTATAAAATCATTAAATTATAAACCCGTTATAATCGGTCTGTGTTATTCTGAACAGATATATCATGAAGTACTAAATGCCGATTTACATGATGAAAAAATGGATATGATAATTACTGATATGGATATATTTATTTGCAAAAGGTGATAATTGTAATTCGAATGTTCATTTCGCAAAATTAAAATTTTGCGAAATGAGGGAGAAGGAATATGTTAAAAAACAAAAAAACTCCATATTCAGATGTTCCGGATATTTTAAGGACATATCTAAACTATATGTCTGTAATCAAAGGACGCTCTGATAATACCGTAAAAGAATATTACTATGATTTAAGGATGTTTTTCAAATACATCCATGCAGTGTCTAATGATTTGGATATTTTAAATCTGGATAAAATTGATCTTGTAAATTTTGATGAAAATATATTAAAGCAAACTACGTTAAATGATTTATATGAATTTATGACTTATGTAAATAATTTTAAATCATCAAACGATAGTTATAAAGCTCGTAAGGTTTCGAGTTTAAGATCATTCTATAACTATTTAAGCACCAAAATAAATTTTATAGATTCAAACCCTGCAATAAATCTTGACACTCCCAAACTAAAAAAAAGATTACCCCGATTTCTGACTTTAGAAGAAAGTGTTAATTTATTAAAATCAATTGATGGAAAATTCAAAGAACGCGACGTGGCTATTTTTGTCATTTTTTTAAATTGCGGATTACGTTTGTCAGAGTTGGTCGGTATAAATATAAGCAATATAAATTTTAACAAAAAAACTCTTAGAATAATCGGCAAAGGTAATAAAGAAAGAATCGTATTTCTGAATGATGTTTGTATCAAAGCAATAAAATCTTACATGAATGTCCGACCAACCGATGTTAACAGTACAGATAAAGATGCTTTGTTTATAAGTAACAAAAACAGAAGAATTTCTAACAGAATGGTTGAATTACTTGCAAAAAAGTATTTTAAGGCCGCTAACATAGATGAAAGCAGATTTTCACCACATAAACTCAGACACACAGCAGCCACAATTATGTATAAAGAAGGTAATGTAGATATAAAAACATTGCAGGAAATACTTGGACATGTCAGTATTTCTACAACACAGATATACACACATATAAATGACAGCGATATGAAAAAAGCTGCAGACAATAATCCGCTGAATTCATTAGATTTATCTGATAATACATAATTCAATAAGCGGCAAAGCCGCGTCATTCAACGTTTTCAGTGGGAGATTGAACTCCCACTGAAAAAATTAAGATGTCACCCGCCGCCTATAGAGGCGAGTGACATCTTAATTTAGTTATATTTTACTTTAAGAAAATGCGTGATTGTACGCTTTTTCCATGGAACTATAAACAGTATCAGCAAGCTCATGACCGTGTATATCTATTATACCGTACATATTGTTTTTTAGAGTATATGCATATCCGTCAACAAATTCGAAAATATAGTCATACTTAAATTCACAAAGCTGGTCATTATTAAAGGAAATAAGTCCCCATCTGCTTGAATCATTGGCTGCAGCGATAACGTTATAATCATATGACGGATTAAAGCCTGTATAAACAAACGGAATAATTGTTCTGTTTTCGACATCAATAATTCCGCTGTATTTACCATTAGAAACTATAGCCTTGCCGTATTTGAACTCAAGAGCTGAAGTATAAATAAGCGGAATAACCACATCACCCGAATCATTAACATATCCGTATCTTTCGCCTTGCTCAGTCATTACCGACACTGCCGATAGTCCATTGGAAAATTTCCCGGCTGACAAATAGCAAAAGTCAGTCAGGTTATCGCCGTTGTGTGCAAACAAAGCCCACTTTCCATCTTTTTTTAAAAAAACCGAAAGCGCGGTGCCTTGCTTTACGTCGTCATGAATACATTGTATTATCTCTTTGCCGTCATGGTCAACGTAACCATATCCCCTATCATAAGACAAGGAAAGGCCATTTTTGAACTCCTCCATATGTGTATATTTCATCTCGGTAAGAAGACTCCCGGATGAAGATATAATAGCATATTTGCCATCCTTGTATGCAATAGAGGATTTTTCTCCATTGAAAGGATAAATATAATCATATTCGAATGAAGCAAGCACTGAAAAATCATCTTTTAAAATACCGTATTTATTTCCAATCATTGCAACAGTGATATCGGATGATCCAAATGAATCAAGATAATCGAAAGCCGGTGGAATTATAATTTTTCCGCCACAATCTATAATACCAAATTTGCCGTCATAGATAATCCTTGCTCTTCCATTGATATCAAACTTATCGAGAGCTTCATACTTTAAATCTATTACAGTGTTTCCAAAGCTGTCAATGCATCCCCATTTTTCTCCTTTTCGAACATAATAGCCTTTTATCATAGGGTTATCTGACTGAACTCCGGCGGTAATTTTGTATACTTCATCATACGTCTCTGAATAAAGTTGGTCTGAATTGCAGTTATATAAATGCCAGTATTCACCATTTTTTACCATGGCAATGTTATTGTCGCAATATGATACATCGTCAAATACAGTCGGAATAATCATATATCCGTTTATGTCACACATTCCCTTAAACCCATCTTTTTCAAGGTAAATTCGCGAAGGTGACTCATATATTATTTCATTATAAACAATATCGGTTATAAAATCACCGGCAGAATTAACCAAACCACAGCGATGATTATATGTAAGCTTAAAAATAGTGGGATTATCGTAATTAGAAATTGCATCGTAGCAGAATCGAAGAATTATATCGCCATTTCTGTTTACAAGACCGTATTTATTTCCTTTATGTGCAATTGCTACGCCTTCTGAATTAAATAAGCCTACGCAATCTTTAATACCGGAAATATGAACAGTATTATCTCCCTTTAAAACATGACAATTAAAGTTCAACGCATTGCATATCATACTAAGCGGGATATACGATGTTTTACCATTTTTTAATGAAGGAAACGCATTTTCGACAACATCATACAAAAATGAATTTCTGTCACTTATATTGACAGAACCGGTAAGTGTATCATATGTAACTGTACGAAGTTTGTTTGAAAATGTATAGATGTTACCGTAAGTATCAGCACTTAGGGTTAGAGCGAATACTGCTGAAGCATCTTGAGGAGTAATATATAAATCATCCGATTCATTACAAGTATATAAAACAGCTTCAAAACGCACACCGTTCACATATAACGTATATACAGAATTATCTCCGCGTGCGCATACCGCCGTCGAAATTATATTTATTATAAAAAACATAAATATAAGGTTCTTTTTCAAATTATTGTCCTCCGTAAACCAATTCATACAATACAACATTAACATAAGTACTTTATTTTTTCAATAGCAGATATCAAACTGTAATATAATTATTATTAATATGTAATAAGTTAACGTCTGTTTGTTGCGCGGTCAACCGAAACAAATGCTTCGTATATACTTGAAAGGGAGTTCCAGAAAATTTGTGTAATTATTCCGTCGGGATTAGAACCTAAAATGATCTGTATAGCTTTTACTCCCTCTTTAGTATTTTCATCGTCTATACCGGTTATAAGTACATCGGGAATATTCGTGAAAATCTTTGAGAGTGCAGAAATCATTGATTGTATTGTAATAAGTGTATGATAATAACTTATTTTGTCTGTATCAAGCCCGGATTCGGGATATAAGTTTATATGTCTGATATAATTTTCTTTGTTGGGATTAGAAACACTATTGTACAATGAGCACACCTCTGTCTTATATAAATTTTCAATAAGCGGCAAAGCCGCGTCATTCAACGTTTTCAGTGGGAGATTGAACTCCCGCTGAAAAAATTAAATGTCATCCGCCGCCTATAGAGGCGGAGGAAATCTTAATTTAGTTATATTAACTATTTGTTATATTATTCTGAAATTTATAGCTATCTGTGAGTACAACATTCATAATCGATGTATAAGTATCGTATATTTTATCCCAAGTGGCATTATCCAAAATTCCCGTGACCGGCAAATCGTATGCCATTTGGAACTGTTTTAATGCATTTGCAGTCAACTGTCCAAATTCTCCGGTGACCGGAACTGATGTTACTCTCGGGTCAAATTTGGATATTATAAGTAAATAGTATTGCAAGCTGGAAACTCTCGGTCCAACTGCTCCGATAGTCAGATTTTCGGGAAATTCAAGTTTAAAGCTTGGATAATCCTGACCTTCTGAAACAAGTTCTGCTAAATTTTTAATACCCACATAAAGCATTATCATTTTGTTCCAGGTTGCTCTCCCCACTATTCCGTCAGGTGTCAAGTCAAAAATCTCCTGGAAAACCTTTACTGCATTTTCGGTATTTTCTCCAAATATTCCGTCGACCGGTGATATTTTCGGAATAAGAGGATAGTCGTTTGAAATTTCATTTAGGCTTTGCTGAATTATTACAACACTGCCGCCGGTGTCTCCGATTTTGTAGGGCCTGCCGGGATATAATGATACTATACCTGCTATGGGGGCATTGTTGACAATTTCTATATTATCTCCGTAATAATATTTAAGAATGTCAATAGAGCTATATCCCTGTTTGGCAAGTTCTTCACTCCCCCACTGCGATAATCCCTCACAAGTAACCGTTGTTCCATTACAGTACTTTGCAGCAAGTGGTTCAACATTTCCGATTCGTCTGATATAGGATGTAAAAATATCGTCGACTATTCTGTCTATATTTTCAAAAGTATTTCTGCCATATATAAATTTCTGGTCATATGCAGTTGAAGATGTTATATTAAAATCGTACCCCCTGCTTCGATAAAACTCTGTGTAAACCCTGTTTAATGCGTATGAAATCTGAGCGTAGATGTTGGCGTAAATTGCGGCATCCGACCAAGTTGGATATATTTCGCTTGAAGCAACATTTTTTATGTAGTCGGGAAAGCTGACGATAACATTTTGCGCATCCTCGTCGGGAGCACCAAGATGAACTGTTATAAAATCGGGGACATATGGGGTTAGTGGAACAACCATTAGCGTACCTCCTTACAGGTTGATATTTGGTTCAATGTAGTATGTATCGGATTTCAGATCCGGTTCGATATGATCATCTGTTGGAATCATCGGAACATTTTGTACAGCAACCTGCCCTGCAAAAATCTGAACTCCCTCTACATAACGTGTATTGAAGTCCGGGTGGTCAACGCGTATATTTACCGATGTATATGGTGTTGGATTTCCGGGGCTCTGTGACAGTTCGGAATTTGGAGCTTCTATTTCTATACTTGTTGTTTTCCCGTTTTCATCTGTAATTCGCGTGCCCAAAAGCTTTGGAGCATTTTCATCTGCTGAGATGACGCTAAAAGATGCTCCTTCAATTGGCAGTTCTGCATCTGATGTATATATTCTTGCAGTAATATACCCTAATTCCATTTTGGTTTCACCTCGATAAAATATATATTGGATTTTTCCGAATATATGACAAAATACCCACCGAAATAAAAATTCAGGGGGTATTTTTATAAAAATCCTATTATACAATACGGAATGTTTCAATTTCATCCATGAAAGATAGCGCAAAATAAAGTGCAAAATCCTGGTCATTTGCCCATTCGTCAAAAAACTCTCCTTTTATGCCATTCAAAGATTGAGGATAAACATAGGCACATGAACCTCTCCCATCGGGGGTAAACAGACACATACAGTTGCGCAGGCATTCTTCTGCACTTTCTTTATATAATCTTTCACCTGTGAGCTTATAATAGTAAATATAAGATCGTGCGGTTAGACAGCTCCAATAATGCGGAAATGTATCGCCAAACAGTCTCGATTTACCAAACCAATAATCATCCCAATATCGAATTGGAATTTCATACAGATGATAGCTTGGTTGAATACCTGAAAACAGCTTCAGACATGCTATGTGCTCAGACGCTGCCTTACTATAGTATTCTTTTGCTTCGCTTATAAGACCGAGTTCGCTTATAAACGTTGCTGCGGGAGTAACTATAGTCTGCTCATAATTGACTTCATGTTTAGGGTAAGAAAGACCGTTGGAAATCATATTATTGACATGCTCATCATAATATGATTTCATAATTTTAGCCTCTTCATACATATTTGCATCAATAAAAGCATTGACAATATTGACTATTTCTAAGCCGTTGGGATAAAATTTCTTTCCTCCAAGTTTGTAATAATTATCGGCCATTTTAAGTATTTCTGTAAGATATGAACTGTCTTTGGTCAGATAGTACATTTCACCAAATAGCATCATAACCCATGGCGCATTATAGAGACGAATCATGTTGCGCTTTTTTCCTATTGTATTATAAACCTCTCCGGTTTCTTCATCATAAAACTCTCTTTTTAAAAAACTAATGTATAAATCCAACGATGCAGCAATTTTTTCGTCATTTTTGTATTGGAGATATTTGGCAAAAAGCAATGCCATACCTATTCTTTCACGACACGCATTATGATCGGGAAAAGAATCGTCAAAATATGTGCTCTCGCTAGTGTTATCATATATCAGATATGCCCCATAGAGAGGGCTTTTTTTGTTGTGACACTGCTGATGCTCGGCAATAAAATGTATTCTGTTTTTTACTAAGTCGCCAAAAGACGGTTTAACTGTAAATTCTGCATATGTGTACATAACGGAATTGTAACAGATTTTAAAACGAAAATCGCCGAGTGTCTCCGGGGTATATTTTACACTATATTCATCACCGGAATATATTGTATTAATTTTTTTTCCATGGCAATATACTTCTATATCTGATATTCCACTTCCTTTAACCGTAAAATCAATGGTTTCATCTCTAAAAACTGTATAATGCTTGGCGCAAACCTGTACAATATTTTTGTAGTTTGAAAGTTTGTACAGAAAATCATCGTTACCTTTGTGCCAAAAAATTTCCCATTCAATCTCATATTCTGCCCCGCTTGTAAGCATTGCAGTGCCACTGTTTAATACAAATACACCTCGAGTGTTGCTATTGCAGTTGTTTTGACTATAGCTGTCAATTGAGCCTTTGGTAAGTACGAGTCCGAGATTTATATCTGACGGCCCCATACGCAGAGCATTTACCCAAGCAGTATTGTGAGCACACCATATATGTGTATTGCATCGGTTTGTCATACATTCGTCCGCATAAGTATATCTGTCATTAAACGGAAGTTCTATACCAAAATTGTCACGATTAATTGTAATCACTGTATCGGTTAAATTGCGAACTGTGTATTTTTCAACAAAATTGCCGTTACTTTTGAAATATCGGTTGACTGTTACCGAAATAAAATCGTTAAAATACCTTGATTCAGATTTATCGTTATCAACAATACATAAATCAAGATTTAAATTTTTTTCATCATCAAAATTTAATCTGTTAAATGAGTGAATTTTTCCCCACGACGCAGCTTCGCTACACCAATTCATAAAATGCTTATCTTTGGGATGTGCTATTGAAGTGATACATCCGGTTTGTTTATCTATCGTGATATTGAATAAAGAATTTTCCATACTATTACACCATTTTTACACAAGGTTTTTTTCCTACTCTGTCTACTATTTTTTCATACGGTTCATCACTGTTCCACATAATTTCTGCACACAGTGCTTCGGGAAACCATATAGCTCCATCCAACGCTCCCGCAATACAGAGATTAATGTTACCATTTGACCAAGAACAAATTTTGCGAGTAAAATCCCATGCTTGTCTTCCGGCTGACATCCATTCTGTCTGAAAATACTTCCATATTGGACGAAGCATGGCAATGTCGTTATCAATAAGTTCCTGAGATGCCATACCCATAATATAAGGGCCGCTTTGGTGTACAAATTTGGTCCAATCCATAGTCATCATGCCTTTGTATACCAAGCCAGTACTGCCTTTGGTGCGAAGATTAATTATTTTTTTAGTGAAATCAAGCGTTTCATCGTATTCCTGCTCAGTGCATACAACAGGCATGTAATTATATGGAAAAGAGCCGCAGTCCTCCCATATGATGTCTACATTTTCGTTTACTTTGGAAATATAATCAATATGATCTTTAACACTACAAGCATGCAATCCGAACTGTATACGTATATCGGGATTGATTTTAAAAATCTCAATTGATACATCGTTTACAAAATCCGTAACCGCCTCTGCAATTAATTTGCCGCCAAGACGATCTTCGTTTGTTTCAGTAAATGACTGAAAATATATACCATCGCCCGCACCATTGTAAATTTCTTTAAATTTATATAATATATCTTCTTTTATAGAATCGAGATTATTAATTATTGATGTATCATTACAATTGGTTGTCCATCCCCAGGCAAATCCCCAAATAATTTCAATTTCATATTCATGAGCATATGCTACAATATCATTCGCATTTATCGGAAGAAAATCGTTCCAGACAATGAGCTGATTAATCTTAAGTCGAGCAATGTTATCTATATATTTTCTATAATTATTTATCGGATGTCCCCAAGTAAATATGCTCCTTGTTTTCGATTTTGGAGCTGACGAATTAAAGTAGTCAGGTAAAATTGAGTTAAATGTTTCGTATGGTGTTCGTATCCCCCCTGCAACAGGTGCGGCACTCGGCAGATAATTATCTGAAAAGTCTACCGCTCCGTAAAAAACATTGACCGGGTCATTTGCTGTAATTAAAGCAATTTTCAACTTGCTGTTTTCTGGATTTGGAATCACTCTTACACAATATCCGTTTTCGGGGATTTCTTTTTTTTCTACATATTTTTGAATATAAGGATTATCATCATATATTCCAATGATAATTGTGTTTTTATCAAAGTTATCATTAATCTTTTCTACAGCGAGTGTATGTAGTGTATATACACCCTTATCTCGTAGAATTGTTTTTCCTACCTCTGCGCCTACAAGCTCTATAGCTTTTTTTTCAAGCCCTTGATATTTTGTATACATTATTTTCCAGTTTCTTTTCATGATATAACCTCCTGCATACTACTTACATTTTTGTGGATTATATCATAAATAGATTTTATTGTAAATAGAAAAAAAATAACTATTTCGAATAATTCAAAAAGCGTATAAAATAATTGTATTTTAACATTAAAAATCTCGAATCAATATTTTCGACCGCGATATGCTAAAAACCTCCGGATGATATATTTATATTGCTTATTCAGCAATTATATCGTCCCGGAGGTTTAGTAAAAACTTTACACAAAATTCTAAGGTGTCATGAATTGAGCTTATACCCAATGCATAACTTTTTTGAAATATTCAATCCTAATTATGCAAGTTCTGCAAAATATTTGATTGTTCTAACCATCTGGCTCGTGTATGAATTCTCGTTATCATACCATGAAACAACCTGAACTTCATAAAGATCATCAGCCACTTTTGAAACCATTGTCTGGGTAGCATCAAAAAGTGAACCATATTTGATACCAACGATATCGGAAGAAACGATTTCATCTTCGTTGTATCCAAAGGATTCGGATGAAGCAGCCTTCATTGCAGCATTGATACCTTCTTTGGTAACATCAGTACCTTTAACAACTGCTGTGAGAATTGTTGTGGAGCCTGTGGGAACGGGAACTCTCTGTGCAGAACCGATGAGCTTACCATTGAGCTCGGGAATAACAAGACCAATAGCTTTTGCTGCGCCGGTTGAATTGGGAACAATGTTAACCGCACCAGCTCTTGCCCTTCTAAGATCACCTTTTCTGTGAGGACCGTCGAGAATCATCTGGTCACCTGTATAAGCATGGATTGTGGACATGATGCCGCTCTGGATAGGAGCATAATCATTGAGAGCTTTTGCCATGGGAGCCAAGCAGTTTGTTGTACATGAAGCAGCAGAAATGATTGTATCATCAGCTGTGAGAGTATCTTCATTTACACTGAATACAATTGTCTTAAGGTCATTTCCTGCGGGAGCAGAAATAACAACCTTTTTAGCACCTGCATTGATGTGTGCCTGAGATTTATCCTTAGAACAATAGAAACCGGTGCACTCCAGAACAACATCTACTCCAAGAGCACCCCAAGGACATTCACTTGCGTCTTTGAATTTATAAATTTTAATTTCTTTACCGTCAACAGTAATAGAATCTTCGCCGGCAACAACAGTGTGTCCGTCATATCTTCCCTGAGATGAGTCATACTTTAAAAGATGAGCAAGCATCTTGGGCTCTGTGAGGTCATTGATAGCAACAACTTCATAACCTTCTGCACCAAACATCTGTCTGAATGCCAAACGGCCGATACGGCCAAAACCATTAATAGCAACTTTAACTGCCATTTTCTGTTCCTCCTTAAAGTTGAAATATTTTTACCTTTATTCTATATTTTACTATAAAATCTAAATTTATGCAAGATATGTCGTTAAAAAATTAACACAAAAATTATTCGTTTATATAGACTTTTTTCATAACAATTGGCAAAACAGGAGCATCTCTTTCGTCTACAAGTGTGCCTGCCATCTTGTCTATTACATCTGTTCCCTCCACAACTTTGGCAAAGCCCGCGTATGAACCGTTAACCTCGTGGTCGTTGGTTAAAAAAATCATAAACTGAGCCATCGCCGAATCATTTTGATCGGGTGCATGATATAGAGCAAGAGTGTACTTTTCGAGTGGAAGATTGTTGCTTCTTCCGTTTTGTGTAAACTCTCCGGGTATTGAATAGTTAAAATAAGCTGCACTATCAGAGTTTAAATCCTGCGGTGATTTGGAACTGAGCATAGCAAAGCTGTGGTCTATCTGCTCAATTGTAAATCCGTTATAAAATCCGCTATTAACAAGTTTTAGAAAGTGTGCCACTGTATCCGGTGCATATTCGGGAAATGTTTCGACAACAAAATTGCCGAAATTCTCCACCTCAAAAGTCACTGTTTCATGCTCGGGTGCAGCGTCGGAAGAAACAACGCTCTCGACAGCTGCCGGCTTGTGCTCTTCCGTTGCTTTGGACTCTTTATCTTGTGAAGAACACGAAGTAAGTAATAATATTAACATCAGAATGAAAAAAGATATTTTTTTCATTTTCATCCATCCTCCTTATTTAATTTATACTATTATAACTTTTTTATAAGAAAAAAGCAATAGTTTAATTTACTTTGAAATAGATAATAATAACACTGAGGTGAATATTTTTATGTGTACTGCAATTTTGCTTAACGATAAACACAATCTTTTTGGCAGAAATCTAGATGTTGAATGTTCTTACGGTGAAAAAGTAGTTATCACTCCAAGAAATTATGAATTTAATTTTCGGTCAGGGGAAACACTATCCAACCATTATGCAATGATTGGAATGTCAGCTATCAGGCATGGATATCCGTTGTATTTTGACGCTACAAATGAAAAGGGATTAAGTGTGGCCGGCTTGAGATACGTGGATGCTTGCTATTACAATGAATCTGAAAACTTAAAAAACATTGCTGTATTTGAACTAATACCGTATATTCTAGGCATTTGTCAAAACGTTGATGAAGCCGTAAAGTGTTTATCAAAAATAAATGTAACTTCGATAAAATTTGACGAAGCTACGCCTGTCGCTCCTCTGCATTGGATAATTGCAGATAAAAGTAAAGCTGTAGCTGTTGAATGTGATAAAACCGGAATGAATGTTTTAGAAAACGACGTGGGAATACTAACCAATATGCCTGATTTTAGAACTCAGACTTATAATCTTGCCAGCTATATGAATTTGGGCGTTAACGTGTGCCACGATACGTTTTTGCCGGGAATAAAATTAAGAGAATACAGTCGCGGTCTTGGTGCTTTTGGTCTTCCCGGTGATATGTCATCTATGTCTCGATTTGTCAGAGCAGCATATATAAAATTCAATTCACATAGTTTATCACAATCAAATGATTGCGGAATTACACGGTTTTTTCACATATTGAAATGTGTGAGTCAAATTTACGGATGTACGCTGACCGAAGATGGGAAAAAAGAATTTACATTATATTCGTCGTGCTGTGACACTGATAGGCTTATTTATTATTATACAACTTACACCAACAGCAGAATAAATGGTATTCAGATGACCGAAAATACTATGCGTGGAAAAGAACTCACAAGCTTTACTCTAAAATATGAACAGGATATTTCAATTATTGACCGTTGAAATATCCATACACATTTTTAGCAGTAGATTCATCAATACCAACAACATTTATCAATTCTTCAAGCTGAGCATCCTTTATTTTTTTTACACTTTTAAAGCGTTTTAGCAATATCATGGCTTTTTTCTCCCCTACTCCTTTTATTTTCACAAGCTCAGACTTAAGAGTAGAATTATCTCTTATTGAACGATGATATGTTACAGCTCTCCTGTGCATCTCGTCCTGAATTTGAGTAAGGAGCATAAATGCCTCGCTGCTTTTATCAATCTTTACGTTTCCATCAGGAGATACAAGCCCATCGGTGCGATGTCGATTATCCTTTACAATCCCAAAAACAGGAATTGATAAATTGTAGTCAGATAATACCTTATTAACAGTATTTACATGGCCCATTCCGCCATCAACCAATATTAAATCGGGAAAAGGTAAAAATGAGGTTCTGTCTGATGAATTATTGCCCATTTCGGATAAACCGCGTTCCACACGTCGGGACACAACCTCCGCCATACACATATAGTCATCTTGGCCTAAAACGTATTTTATTTTGAAATTTCTGTATTTAGAACGGCAAGGCTTTCCGGCTTCAAAGCAAACCATTGCACCAACCTTTGATGATGCTGAAATATTGGAAATATCATAGGCTTCAATAATCATGGGAGTTTCGTCGCACTTTATTAAATCACGTAGCGAATTAAGGGCATTATTTTTGAATGAAATATCTCTCATTATTTTGAGTTGTCTTTCGCTATGCTCTTTTTTTGCGTTTGAAGCTATCATTTCTATCAGCTTAAATTTATCGCCGATTTTAGGAATCGAAAACTTAACGCTCTTGCTGATTTTTTCGGAAAGCCAGACTTCTATCGAGCCAACGTCTGCGATCTCGTTCGGTACCAAAATTTGTGGAGGTATAAACGATGCATTTTCGTAATATTGTTTTATAAATTCGGATATGACGGTTCCGTCAGCAACTCCTTCGGTCTGAGAAAGAAAATAATGCTCTTTGCCAACAATTTTTCCGCTTCTAATAAAAAATATCTCTATGCAAGCAATATCGTTATCATTGTATATAGCAATTGCGTCATAATCTGAACCCGATGCGGAAACAATTTTTTGCTTTTCTTTTATTATTGATACGGATTTTATGCGATCTCTCAAAATTGCTGCGGTTTCAAAATCAAGCTGATCGGCTGCCTGCTTCATTTTGGCAGATAAAACGTTGGTTATATATTCGTTTTTTCCATTAATAAAATCTATTGCATTATTCACATTATTACGATATTGCGCTTCTGAAATTTTTCCGCAGCAAGGTGCGGGACACTTACTCATCTGGTAATACAAACAGGATTTATTGTCATAGGAATTTTTATATATGTTTTTTTTGCATTTGCGTAATCCAAAAAATTCTGAAATGAGTTCGACCAGCTCTTTAACATTGAAGTTGCTGCAGTATGGTCCGAAATATTTTGAACCGTCTCTTATAACTCGTCTGGTTACCATTATTCTCGGAAAATCTTCGTGAACCGTTATTTTGATAAACGGATAAGTTTTATCATCTTTAAGCAAAATATTGTATTTTGGATGGTTTTCTTTGATTAGATTGTTTTCGAGAATAAGTGCTTCTTGTTCGGTATCTGTAATTATATATTCAAAATCGGCAATATTTTCAACCATTTTTTCAACCTTGGGAGAATGATTGTGATTGTTGAAATATTGCCTAACTCTGTTTTTAAGAATTTTGGCTTTGCCGACATATATAATTTCGCCATCGGCATTTTTCATTATATAAACACCGCTTTGCTCGGGAAGCGTTTTGAGTTTTTCTTCTATGTCTGACAAATAAATCACCTTCTTTTCAGATAAGAAACCAAATACTTGAAAGCCCCTGCATATAAAATATACAGGGGCTCGGCATTTTATTATACTGTTTCTGTAAAATTTGAACTGATAAGCTCTATCAAACCTTCAACAGCTTCTTCTTCGTCTACACCTTCAGCTATAACGGTGATTGGCGTACCTTTGGTAATTCCTAAAGATAAAACACCCAAAAGACTTTTTGCATTCACTTTTCTTTCTTCACGTGAAACCCAAATTGTTGATTTATACTCATTTGCTTTCTGTATGAAAAATGTAGCAGGACGTGCATGAAGACCAACCTGATTTTGTACTGTAATTTCTTTAATAAACATACAAACGCTCCTTTTGCCTCATTATTTGTTGACTATTTAACCAAGTATTATTGTATCAGTTTCAGTTTACTAAAAAAAATGTATAAAGTCAACATTCTTTTTTTCATTTTGTTAAACTTGTTCAAATATGATTAACAAATCCAATAAAAATACAATTATTTAGCTATTATGTAAATATACTAAAACTACTGAAACTATTTTTCAAAAATTTTTCAAAAATATGATTGCTGTTTGAGTTTCCCCATTTTTTAATTGAAAATCTGTAAAATTCAGAAATCATGTGGACTGCAAGACCGCCAAAATGATATTTTTATTAACATCATTTTGGATGCTTCGTAAAGAATTTAATCAAAATCCGGGCTTGTTTCACGGTACATTTTATTCGTATTTTTAAAATGTTTTTACAAAATCAAGCAAAATTTCAATAGATTTATTTGATGCTTTTGTTTTGAATATATTAAAATCTATTTCGCTTGCTCCATCCGATATTACTCTTAGCGCGGCAAACGGAACATCATTTGTCATACATACATGTGCTATTGCTCCGCCCTCCATATCGCAGGCAATTGCACCAAAATTATCTCTTATTCTTTTTTTTGATTTCTCACCGCTGATAAACTGATCTCCTGTTGCAATGATTCCCGTTTTGCATTTTTCCGATGAACATATGCTGTCGAGTACATCAACTGCATTTTTGTCACATTTAAAATAAACGGTATTTACTCCGTCTATCATTCCAAGAGGCGATCCGAGTGCTGTCAAATCATAGTCGTGCTGTACGCATTTTTCACCAATTACAACCGAAAGTACATCAAGCTCGGTATCAAGCGAACCGGCTACGCCCGAATTAATAATTATATCGGGATTGTATGTAAGTATCATTATTTGTGCACACAGTGCGGCATTAACCTTTCCGGGATTGCACATCGCACACACTGCATCCTTACCGCAAATTTTGCCTTTTACAAACTCGATTGAAGAAATATTTTTTGTTTCGGTTTCGGTCATGGAGTGTTTAATTCCGTCTGTTTCTATATCCATAGCACCTATTATGCCAATCATATTATACCTCCTCATATTATTTAAAATCCATTTTTATGTTATTATAAATTTTAAAATATGTCAATGTAAATGTTTTTTATTTAATAAATTTGTAAACAATGTTACATTTTCTATAAAATTTAAAAAAACTATTGTTATTAATGGATTTTCTTGCTATAATATATAATGTTATACTGTGTTTTTAAATAACAAAGAGGTGAAAAATTTGAAATTATTAGAAAAAATTTTCGGAACATACAGCTCCCGTGAAATCAAAAGAATCATGCCGATTGTTAAAAAGATAAATGACCTTGAACCGGAAATGAAACAGCTTTCTGATAAAGAACTGAGAGCAAAAACCGATGAATTTAAAAGCAGATTATCTCAAGGAGAGACCTTGGATGATATTTTGCCCGAAGCCTTTGCGGTTGTAAGAGAAGCTTCATACAGAGTATTGGGGATGCGTCATTTTGATGTTCAGCTCATAGGCGGTATTGTTCTGCATCAAGGCAGAATTGCCGAAATGAAAACAGGTGAAGGTAAAACACTTGTGGCTACCTTGCCATGCTATCTCAATGCGCTCGAAGGAAAAGGTGTTCACGTTGTAACGGTCAATGACTATCTTGCCAAGCGTGATAGCGAACAAATGGGTAAAATACATCGTTTTTTGGGGCTTACGGTTGGTTTGATAATTCACGACAAAAGTCCGGCTGAAAGACAAGAAGCATATAGTTGTGATATAACCTACGGTACCAACAATGAGTTTGGTTTTGATTATCTTCGCGACAATATGGTTATATATAAAAATCAGATTGTACAGTGTAAGGGTCACAATTTTGTTGTTGTCGATGAAGTTGACTCCATATTGATTGACGAGGCAAGAACCCCTTTGATCATATCCGGTATGGGCGAAGAATCAACAGAACTTTATTCTTATGCCGATCATTTTGCACGCACCTTAAAGCCGCTTAAGGTTGTAGAGTCTGATGACAAAAAAGACGATGACGATACCGATGCAGATTATATTATTGATGAAAAGGCAAACACTGCCACTCTTACTGCAAACGGTGTGAAAAAAGCAGAAAAAGCCTTTAATGTAGAAAATCTTTCCGATCCCGAAAATATAACGCTTTTGCATCATATAAATCAAGCCATCAGAGCGCACGGTGTAATGCACCGCGATGTCGATTATGTTGTAAAAAATGATGAGGTAATTATTGTTGATGAATTTACCGGCCGTCTCATGCACGGTCGTCGCTATAACGACGGCCTCCATCAGGCTATCGAGGCAAAAGAGGGTGTAAAAATAGCCAGAGAGAGCAAAACCTTAGCAACGATTACTTTTCAAAACTTTTTCCGTCTGTACACCAAGCTTTCCGGTATGACCGGTACAGCTGAAACCGAGCAGGAAGAATTTAACGCTATTTATAATTTGGATGTTGTTGTAATTCCTACCAATGAACCTATGGCAAGAACCGATCATGCCGACAGCGTGTATAAAACCGAGGCAGCAAAGTTCAATGCTGTTGTTAAGCAGATTATCGAATGTCACCAAAAAGGACAACCGGTACTTGTTGGCACGGTTACAATCGAAAAATCAGAGCTTCTTAGCAAAATACTCAGCAAAAACGGTATAAAGCACGAAGTTCTGAATGCAAAGTATCATGAAAAAGAAGCCGAGATCATAGCTCAGGCAGGTAAAAAGGGCGCTGTAACCATTGCTACCAATATGGCAGGCCGTGGTACGGATATAATGCTTGGCGGTAATTCTGATTTTCTTGCCAAAAAAGAAATGGAAAAGCTCGGATATTCACCGGAGATAATTATCGAATCAACCGGTTTTTCAGATACCGATGATGATGCTATTATAGAAGCCCGCCAAAAGTATAAAGAGTTAAACGATAAGTACAAAGATCAAATCCGGTCCGAACGTGAAGAAGTAAAGGATGCCGGCGGCTTGTTTATAATAGGCACCGAACGCCACGAATCACGTAGAATAGATAATCAGCTGAGAGGTCGTTCCGGCCGTCAGGGTGATGTTGGTGAATCCAGATTTTATCTTTCTTTAGAGGATGACCTTCTCAGAAAATTCGGCTCCGACAGACTTCGTTCAATGGTCGATACTCTCGGTCTCGGTGATGACGAAGCGATAGAGGCCGGCATGCTTACATCCGCAATAGAAAGAGCTCAGCGCACGGTTGAGGGCAACAACTTCAAAGCCAGAAAGAATGTCCTTGAATATGATGACGTAATGAACGTTCAGCGTAAGGTTATCTATGCCGAGAGAAACAAGGTTTTAGACGGTGGAGACTTTAAGAGCAGCTACGAAAAGAGAATTGCAGACTTTATTAATCTTACGGTAGACCAGTACATTGCAGGCGAACAGTATCCCGAAAATTGGAATATAACCGGCTTGATAGAGTATCTTGAGCAGTTTTTCCTACCTCACGATGCACTTTCTTATACAAAAGAAGAGATTGAGGATCTTACAAGAGAAGATCTGGTAGAGCAGCTCAAGAAAATTGCCTTTGAACAGTATGCACTCAAAGAAGAGGAATTTGGCTCAGAAGCCATGCGTGAGATTGAGCGTATAATACTTCTTCGTGCGGTTGACAGCAAATGGATGGATCATATTGATGATATGGAACGTTTGCGTCAGGGTATAGGGCTCAGAGCTTATGCGCAGCGAGATCCGGTTATCGAATACAAAGAAGAAGGCTATATCATGTATGAAGCTATGCTTCAGGCGATTACAGAAGAAATTATCAGGCTTCTTTTCCATGTACGTGTTGAACGCAAGATTGAACGTGAGCAGGTTGCCAAACCAACTGCAACCTCCGGAGGCTCCGATGGCACCGTTGAAAACAAGCCTGTTCGTAAAGGCGAAAAAATAGGCAGAAACGATCTTTGTCCATGCGGGTCGGGATTAAAATATAAAAAGTGCTGCGGCAGATAATATATCAAAAAGAGGTGACTTATATTGTTACAGTATGATGAATACAGAATTGAACTTCAGAATATGGAAAGCAGTATAAATGATTTGAGGGATTCACTTTGACATCGCTTCAACGATAGAAAAGATACAGGAGCTTGAAAATCAAGCTGCAGAACCGGGATTCTGGGATGATCCCGAAGCAAGCCAGAAGATCCTTCAAAAAACAAAAGCATTAAAAAACAAGGTCGAAAAATATGAGGGCTTAAGAGCATTGTTTGATGATACCATTGTTTTAATTGATATGGCAAACTCCGAAGAGGATGAGTCTTATCTTGATGAAATATCAGATTCGGTCAAGGAAATCAAAGTTCGCACAGAGGAAATGACTCTCGAAACCTTACTTTCGGGTGTTTATGACAAAAACAATGCCATACTTACTCTTCATCCCGGCGCCGGCGGTACAGAAGCTCAGGATTGGGTTGATATGCTTTTGCGTATGTATACTCGTTGGGCAGAAAGACGCAATTTCACAGTTGAAACAATGGATTATCTTCCCGGAGATGAAGCCGGTGTAAAAAGCGTTACACTTCTCATTTCGGGAGAAAACGCATACGGTTATCTCAAGTGCGAAAAGGGGGTACACCGTCTTGTTCGAATATCTCCCTTTGATTCGTCAGGCAGAAGACATACTTCCTTTGCCTCAGCCGAGGTAATGCCCGAAATTGATGATGATGTTGAGGTAGATATCAACCCCGATGATTTGAGAATCGACACATATCGCTCCAGCGGTGCCGGCGGTCAGCATATCAACAAAACAAGCTCAGCCATCCGCATCACCCATCTTCCGACCGGTATAGTTGTTGCGTGTCAAAATGAGCGCTCACAGCACAAAAATAAGGACTATGCAATGAAGATGCTTAAGTCTAAATTGATTGAGCTTAAAGAAAAAGAAAATCAGGAAAAGCTCAATGACATCAAGGGCGAACAGAAAGAGATTGCTTGGGGCAGTCAGATTCGTTCTTACGTTTTCCATCCCTACAATCTTGTCAAAGATCATAGAACTAATTATGAAATGGGTAATATAAGTGCAGTCATGGATGGTGACATAGACGGATTTATCAACGAATATCTCAAAAGAGCAAGTCTCGGCACCTTAGGCCAAGAAAAGCCGACAAACGAACTTTAGGTTAGTATGAATCGACCTCCAAAAATTAGATCAAAAAATCTAATGATTTGGAGGTCATTTTATTTGTTAATATGTTGTATTTTTCAATAAGCAGACACAAGATAAACAGTATTTAAAAAACCTTGAGTAAAGTCACTTGACGGCGTGACGATTTTGCATAGAATACTTTTTTGGTGTGATGCCTACAATTTTTTTGAAAACCTGTGTAAAATAATTGCTATCATTAAATCCACATTTTTGAGCAATTTCTGTAATTGACAGTTTAGTACTTTCTATAAGTTCTTGAGCTGCATTGACCCTTGATATTCTTATATATTCACTTACACCAACACCGGTAATCCTTTTAAATAGCTTTGAAAAATGGCCGGGGCTTACAGAATATCTATTTGCTAAATTTTCGAGACAAAGTTCCTGTTCATAATTTTCACTTATGTACACTGCTGCTTCTTGCACAAGCTTTTCATTTTCGCTAATTACGACGCACTGTTCTTTTATTCTGTTACGCGTGATAAGTATTAGCAATTGCCTAAGATACATCTTTTGCATTTTTTCATAATCGCCAAATTTATTTTTTTCTTCATCTTCAATTTTTTTTAGAATATATTTTAAATCATTCATGTGCTCTTCATGAATATGTATATGCTTATCCAAAATAAGTTCTTGAATGTATTTTAAATATCCGCTTCCAACAAAGGCACTATCAAATGTCAAAAGCAAGCGTTGACGTTTTTCACTCTCATTTATAGTTGTTTGATGATATTGTCCTTTAGGAATAAAAATAAAATCACCGGGTTTTAATATATATATTTTATTTCCTATAAAATATTTTGTTATTCCTTGCTCTAAAAAATAGAGTTCATGCTTATTATGTGTATGGAAACTCGGCATTTCATTATAAGAATACTCGCTTCTTTCAACATACAATCCATCATTATTGAATCCTTCAAATACAATATCCACATCAATCACCTATCTAATAATATCATGCAAAATAGTAAAAGTCAACCATATTTTAATGTTTTTTGCATATTTTATCTAAATTATTAAGGAAAATATTATTTATCCAATATATAATGATATATAAGATTACAAAATTGGTTGAGCATAAATAATATTTAAAAAAAGAGGAGAAATTGTAATTGAGGTATAACGAAAATAGTGTTGCAAACATAAAAATTTGTTATATAGGCGGTGGCTAACATGTCTGGGCATGGGGACTTATGAGTGATCTTGCTGCAAGTCATGATATATATCTATATAACATTTATATAATGGAGATTTGAACAAACACCGGCAATTTTTGAATTTATGTATCTTATACAGTTATATAAAAGACATGATATATATATAAAACTGCTGATATCGCGAATAAAAACAATAGATAAGAAAGTATTATAAGAGGTGAATCATGGTAAAAAAAATAGTTAGTATATTAACTTCAATACATATTTTGCTAAATGGTATGGTTGTTTTTGCGAAAGAAGATATTTCGATTTCGGTAGCTTATAAGCCTAATACAGCAGAACTGGCTATTACAGGAACAGGTCACGGAGAAATTGTAATTACCATAACACCGGAAGAACTTTTGCCTTCCGATATGACAGTTTCTTCCATGCCGATGGTTATTAAACAGATAAGCTCAAGCGGAGTATTTGCTCTGAATATAGGCATGCCATATAATGCAGCGGGTGGAAAATATATTGTATATGCAACAAGTGATGAAGGAGAGGCAACAGATTCATTTATGCATATTGATACTACGGCAGCAAGTTCTGTGATTGAAGCATTAAACGATGCAGAAGATATTAATGTATTTCGCACATTGCTTGCAGACAATGCTCAGATCTTAGGTATCGACACAAACGATGCTGTTTATATTTCAGAAAACAACAGAATCACCAAAATGTTATATAATATGACGTTTGGCGATTCGGTAGATTTTAACCGAAATTATTATATGGTTTATGCAATTTGCTCTATTAAAATTGCAAAAAAAGACCAAATTGAGCTATTGCTCGGTAAATACCAAGAACAGTTGGGGATTGATATGGAAGCTTTGTATTATAGCGAAACTCGTTTAGATGATAATGCAAAGCAAGAACTTTTGTCACTGTTTGCAGAAACAGATTTGTACAGCCACTATACCCCGGAAGAACTTTCAGAAACATTAACTGAGCTTAAACCACTGGCAGCATTGCGTTGTGCAAACAATTGGGTGACATTTAAAGAAATTATAGCAAAGGATTTTGCCGCAGATTTTAAAGAATTGTTGGAAGACCGGAATTATTTGAATTTATCGGAACAAGACAGAGTTTTTGAACTGATGAAAAAAAAGAAAACCCCTACAACCTTTGAAGATATTAAAGAGATTTTTCTTGATAGCGTAGCTGAGGCAGTAGATGAAGCTAAAGATAATGGTGGTAGCGGCAGCGGTGGAGGGAGCAAAGGAGGAAGCAAAGGCACTGTGATTACATCTTCAATTGAAAAAGAGGCAGATAACGAAAAAGAAGAAGAGACAATAAAGCAACTCTTTACTGACCTGCCTGTAGAGCATTGGGGTGCAAAGTCGGTATCTCTTTTAACAGCAGAAGGCATTTTAAATGGTTATCAGGATGGAAGCTTTTTGCCGTCGAAGGAAATCAGCCGTGCAGAATTTGTTAAGATGACAATGGGATTATATGGTAAAATTCTTAATGAAGAACCTCCCAAAACAGATACCGGAGTTTTGTTCGATGATGTTAAAAGTACAGATTGGTTTGCTGAATGCGTATACAGTGCAACAGCGGCGGGTATTGTGAAAGGCGACAATACGAGTTTTAGGCCCAATGATAAAATAACCAGAGAAGATTCAGTGGTGATAATATATCGTCTTTTGACCAAAAAAGGACTTTTGTCTAAAAAAGTTAATTTTTCTGATGCTGATGAGATATCCTACTATGCTAAAAATGCTGTTTCCTACCTTGCGGGTGAAGGCTTTGTAAACGGCTTTGAGGACGGCACGTTTTCACCCAAGAGTTTCCTGACGAGAGTGCAGGCGGCTCAGCTGATTTACAATGTGCTGACGGCATAAAGAAGGAGTGAATTTAACATGAAAAAATGCTTGTTTTTTTTGATAGTGGTGCTTGTTGCAATGTCATCCCTCGGTATAGCTTATGCTGAGGAGAGTTTGAAAACAGATTCGCAATATGAGAGTGTGTACGGTTTTCTTACCTCTTTAGGCATTGTTTCCGGTACGCATGATGCAGCAGAGGCAGTTACTCGTGCCGAGTTTACAGATATGGTTGTACGGGCGCTTGCGTTGCCTGAAGGAGAATGGAAAACAAGTTTTTCTGATGTAGAGAAATCAACACCCTATGCACAGTCAATTTCAACTGCTGCGGCACTGGGCATTGTTACCGGTACGGGAAATTCTGTATTTCGTCCCAATGATTCGATAGAGCTTATACCTGCCTTGAAAATGACTGTTTCTGCACTTGGCTATGACAGATTTGCAATAGCAAAAGGTGGATATCCGACAGGTTACATATTTACAGCGAGAGAACTTGATTTGTTAGAGAATCGTTCCGTGGATTATGAATGCAAACTAAGTTATTACGATGCAGTTATTTTAATATACAATATGTTAAATGCAGATATGTGTCGTGTTGTTTCAATAAATAACGACAGAATTTCTGAGGTTCGTGACACGGGTATTTCTCTGTTAAATGAGAAATACAATTTGAAAAAGATCATCGGTGTTTTAAAAACGGCCGGATATACAACTATGGTTCCCGATGAGGTATGTGACAGTTCAAAAATCACCATTGGGGGAAAGAGTTTTACGACCGAACTGACAGAAGTGGAGCGGTATTTAGGATATCGTGTGATAGGTTGGTATGATAAACATGAAGAAATAAAGCACATATATGTTGAGCCGAGAAATGAATCGGTTACAGTGAAAGGAAATTATGTAGAAAGCTTTAAAAATAGCGTTCTTACGGTATATGATGAAGATGCAAAACAAGAGAAAAAATTTAAAATTAGCAGTGCTTTTACCTTTGTAAGAAATGGCAGAAATGCGGTGCCGACGGAGAGCGATTTTAAATTCGATGCAGGTGAGCTAACATTAATCGATAATGATTTTGATGGCAAATTTGATGTTGTATATGCAAAACCTGCCATATATATGGTTGTTGCCTCGGTTAATCAGAGCGAAGGTATTGTTTACGATAGTAAAAACGGTGGCAATAGTGTTATCATGCAGCGCGAAAACGGTTATTGGTACACTCTCTGTGACGGTGAAAAAAAAGAGATTAAATTACATAATCTTTCAGCAGATTCTGTTTTGATGGTATATGCAAGTGATGACGGAAAATATGTAGAAGCGGTGGTTTCGAATACTCAGGTTAACGGTGTATTGGAACAAAAACAAGAGGACGAAATAGTTGTTGGTGGAGTATCGTACAAATTAAACGGCTATTTTTCGGAACAAAGCCGGCTGGTGCTTGGTGCGGAATGCAATTTTTTAGTAGCTCCGGACGGCACAATCTGCTCGTTTTCTTCTGAGTCCGACAGTATTTTAAAATATGGATATCTTATTAACTATGGAAAGATAGTAAACGGACTTTCGAATGATGTTCGTATAAAGCTGTTGAGTGAGAGCGGCAAGCTATTGACACTTGATTTTGGTGAAAAAGTAATGTTAAACGGAGAAAGATTAAAAAGTGACGACGATAAATTTGATTCGGCACTCGCCAACGGAAATTTACCGAGATATCAGTTGCTACGCTATGAGACAGATGAAGAGGGCAAACTTTCAAAAATCGATACAGCATTAGATGTGGCTGACTTACCGATAGAAGAAAAATACAGCGGAATCAACTATGGAAATGACTCTTTGACACGCTTTTTATCAGGTACCAAATCCTATTGGCATTCGGGGAATCAAGTGTTTTCACCTCATGCAATAAAAGGCGGTCAAACGATTATGTTCCGAATCCCCGTTCAAATATTGCAAGGAACAACAGATAAATTGGACGAAGATTTGTTTGAAGTGATTGGGAGTGATTCCTTGGAGTCTTACGGCAGATATACCATCGATGCCTATGACATGAACAAATATATGCAGCCGAGGGTTGTGGTTATCTATGATACGGTCGGTGATGCATCAACTGTGAGCGTAAAAGAAAACCAATCACTGGTAGAGGGGCTTTCCAAAGGAATTAGCGAAGACGGTGAAGAAATATATAATATCATTCTTTGGTGCAGAGGAACCTTCTTTAAATATAAAATTGATATGGATATGTATGATGAGCTATTTAAAACAAATATGGTTCCCTCATCGGGTGATATTATCCGCATGACGGTAGATGGAAACGGTTATATCAAATCCTTGGTTATTGACGCAAAATACGACGATAGTCAAAAAATTGCAATTATTACTTCAAATGCACCAAAAACGGGACAGGTGGACGATTCTTGCTATCGTGGCAGAGTATTTGTTCACAGTGACAACACGCTAAGTCTTATTGTAGACCAAGCGGCGGGGTTTAACTCCGGCTATTCTGACCCTATCATCGATAACATTGCGCCCTTTGCCATGAATTCAAGCATGACGATTGCGGTATATAACACAGAGAGAAAAACCATACATCAAGGTAAAAAGAGTATGCTGGTTGATGCGCTTTATGTGGGAAAAGAAAATGCGTCAAATATTGTGCTAAAATCTTATTCACACGGTATTCAACAGATATTTATTTACGAATAAGGAGGTGCGTAGCATGAAAAAACAATGGATTGCAGTGCTGTTATCTGTCTTGATGTTATTTTCGTCCGTTCCTGTTTTCGCAGTGGCGGATTTGGGAGAGGTTTGGTATTCTGAAGAATTTTCATCCTATCCTGCCAACAGTGCTAAAATTAAAAATTTTACGGCATCCACAGGTTTGGATACAAGAGTGCTTGACGAGAACGGAAATAAAGTGTTCTTTTCGAGAGCGTGGGGAGATCCGGTTATTTTCAGCTTGACGCTCCCAAGTGCAGAGCCTACGAAAAGTGTATTTAGTGCAAAAATTAAAATGACGGGTAAAGAGTTTTCCGGGAAGCTTTTTAATATGATTTCAGGTGAGAAGAAGCTGGCGTTGCTTACTTTGAATGAAGATAGAAGCATGCGTTTATCAGATGGAAAAATCGTTGGTACGGTACCGGACGGAATTTACAGGACCTATACGATTGTGGTAGATTGGGAGCAACAGGTTTATGATGTGTACATTGACAAAAGATGTATTGTGCGCAATTGGTTTTTGCCGAACGGCTTTTGGATGCATCCGCAAACGGTTGAATTTCAGATTGATGACGGTGAAACAGAAACAGATATTTATGTAGATAACATCCGCGTTTATGAAGGTGAAGATCTTCCGTGGCAGCGTACGTTTCCGGCAGAAACGGTCAACAACGAAGTGCTGGAGTTTACCCCGACCCAGAGCATAGATAGTTCCGTAAAGATTTTGACGGATATGGAGTTTGATGATTCCATTGCTATGGTTAAAACACATTCAACTCACAACGGCGAAGCTTCTCCAAAAGGTGCCGTTTTTAAATGGGAATCAGATAATGATAGAAACGGTTGTCTTCGTGTAGTGGCGGACGAAAAGGTTGTGGGCGGCGGATTTTTTGATGTAGTTAACAACGATTTACGCGAATGCATGAAATATGTGTACGATGTCCGTTTTAAAATCAACAGCTTAACGGGCAATGCAAGCATTGGTATTCTCGACGCCAAGGACATGAACTCAAAGTGGCGGCTGGGCTACGATATTTCCACGGGTGGTTCAATCTCATCCCATGGCGCAGGCAAGAGTATAGGCAGCATACCAAAGGACGAATGGGTGCGACTTTCCTTTGTATATAACATTCCTGCAGGAAAAGCAGAGGTATATATAAATGGTGAATTTGCGGCTTTACACGCGGTTCCTACGGACAACTATCCGGTGACCTTTCGTGTAGACGTTTTAAATCAAGCAGGAAGTAATTTTGATGTTTCGTTTGACTGGATTAGAATTTATACCGGTAAAACGCTTCAGGATGATTCGCTATTTGTGTCAGATAATGTCGGAGATGATGATAACTCCGGCTTCAACGACTACTCCGTTATGGATCCAAAGGATAAGCTGGGAGAGGCTTTGAAGGGCAGAACCGTCTTTATGACAACAAATGATGCAATGTATGTAAACGGTAAGAAAATAATCCCAACCGATGATAAGAAAAAAGTGCGCAACATCTGCGGAAGTCTGATGATTCCGCAGACACTTTTAGAAGAGGTCACAAAAAAAAGCTTTGTGTATGATAAAGTCGCGGGAACGATTTCTGTCGGTTCACGTTCTATGAAAGTAGAGCCTGCTCCTGTCGAGGAAAACGGCATTGTCTATTTCCCGCTTCGTGCAGTGGCAGAGCAGTTGTTAAAGAAAAAAGTGATATGGGATAACAGAGGTTTTGTGGTGTTGTCTGACGATGAATTGGAAAACACGAGCGAATATCATTATCTTGACAGGCATATTTTGTTCCACCCCATAGATTTAATCTACAGATACATGCAGTTTGACAATCCGACCGGTGCACAAATGACGAAGGCGCTTGTCGATAATTTTCCGAACAAACAGCATCCGCGTATTCTTTATACATCAGATGATGTTAAATACATTCAAGGCAAAATTCAATCTTCACCTGAATGGAAAAGGGCATACAAAGAGCTGATTGCAGAGGCAGATGAATGGGCAAAAGAGGATTATTCCTATTTTGCGACATTGGAGGCTTCGGAAAAGCAACGGGCAGCACGTTTTACATTCCAAGCGGCAATTGAAGACTTGGCGGAGGCATACCTCATCACAGAGGATCCCGTCTATGCGGCAAAGGGTGTCGAAATGATGCTTGCAATGGCACAATGGAAGGATATGTCGTGGGAAACAGCCAATTTGACAACGGGACACTGGGCGGCAGGCATGGCAATCGGCTATGACAGCTTTTACAATTACATGACGGCAACTGATGACGGTAAAGAGAAGATGAAAACGATTCGTGAGGCGGTCTTGCGTTTACCGTTTGCCGACCAGATTACAGACTATCAGACAGGTGTCGGTCCATACTGGATTACCTTGCAGGACAACTTTGTGGGCGTTATAGGCGGCGGTCTATTAATGCTAACGCTTGCGATGGCAGACGAAGAAGATATGCAGCCTCAAACCAATTATTTAATGGAAAATTTGATGAAATCGTTGGAAACTGCTGTGGGGTTATATTATCCCGATGGTGGGTATTATGAGGGTGTCAGCTACTCGGAGTACATGTTGGAAAATTTTGTCATGGCTTTGGGTGCATTATTTAATTGCTGTAAAACGGATTACGGCCTTGGTGATGCTAAGGGCTTTATAAAAGCAGGAGACCCATTCACCTACTTGCAAAGCACTGATTATCATATGCAGTATCACGATGATGGCGGTGGATTTATCAATGATCCGTCTCGTGAGTTCTTTGCTTGGAGATACAATGACCCAATAAGTGCAGAGGCAGCAAGAGTACAAAAAACATTGGGTGGCCATGTAATAAATCTACGTGCCATGTTCTACTATAGCAGGGCGGTAACCGACCGCGGCGTTACTCCCGATATATCGCAGCTGCCGTTGGATTATTATTTCTACGGTGTAGATACCGGCGGCTTCACCAATTCGCGTGAAATATCTGACCCGACTTTCGTTGGTTTCCATGCAGGTTGGACAAATATGCCACATGACATGCTTGATCTTGGCTCGTTTGTTTTTGAATCGGACAATGTTATATGGGCAAGAGATTTAGGTTCCGACAGCTATAATCTTCCGAATTATTTCGGACTCAAAGGTTACAACATTTACAGGAAACGTCCCGAAGGCGAAAACTGTATTGTGCTCAATCCAAAGGAAGATGTAGAAAACTACTATGGTCAGGAGCTTGGAGTGCAGGGTACGCTCACGAAGTTAGAAACAGATAATCCTATGGGGGCCTTTGCGGCATTTGATTTAACACAAGCATATCAAAGAGATGCTTCGAAGTACATCAGAGGATATTATTTTGGTGACGAAAGAAATTCGCTGATTGTACAAGATGAGTTGACAGTTAATGATAATACAGAGCTGTATTGGTTCATGCATACTGCGACAGAAATCGAGATTATAAGCAATACCAAAGCAAAGCTGATTTCAAACAGCGGTCAAACATTGACTGTTGAAGTTTACAGCAACATAGAGGGCTACACATTAATGGATATGCCCGCCGAGCCACTGCCGACTTCACCGAAGGTTGCAGGTCAGAGCTCAAACGCAGCTTTTAGAAAGCTGACTATTTATGCGCCATCGGTCAGCGGTGATGCTGTAATTGCGGTCAAATTATCGCCCGACAACGGCAAATATGAGCAGACACCACTTATTTACACGCCGATTGACGAATGGACAATTCCGGACGGAGAACTTCCGCAACTGGCGAAATTCAGCGGTATTTATGCAGACGGGGAGTTGATTTCCGGGTTTATGCCGGGCAAGAGGAACTACACTATAGATCTGCCCTACGGCACAAAGCAAATTCCGCAGATTACGGCAACCTCTGATATGGGTAATGTTACTATAAAGCAGGCGCAGAATTTTGACGAGTACACTGAAATCACACTTGTGGTTGCCGGTCAAAAGCCTGTGGTTTGTGTCGTAAGTTACAATGTATCTAGCGAAAGACCGATTACGATTCGCGAAAATATTTTTGCGGTAACTCCGACGGTGGGACAGATGGGAACACTTATTGCTCCTGTCCATGCTTACGGAATGACTATTCCCGAGATGGACAATGGACCTAAAAACATGACAGATGATAGCATGAAATCTTATTATGCACAAGGCAAAATAGGAGCATGGTTTGAAATTGATATGGGTGAAGTATTGGAATTTGACGGGGTTTCTCTTGTCTTCTATCTCGGCAATGAGAGAAAGGCAAACTATGATATTTTGTATTCTATGGACGGCATCAACTTTACAAAGGTATTCTCTGGTCAGTCCACGGGAGAAACAGCCGGATACGAGTCGCTGAAAATTCCGGGTAAGGCGAGATATATTCGTTTAATCGGGAATGGTAATACACAAGGCTCTGCTTATACAAGTATTGGAGATTTTCGGGTATTTCAGGAATAGAAAAAACAACTGCTGCGGAGTGCAGCTTCGTAGCAGAAAAACTTTAAACAGAAAGGTATTGAAACTATGAATTGGAAAAAAGTTACTTCTATGCTTGTTGTTTTTGCAGTGATTTTAAGTCTTTTTTGTTTTCCTGTCAGCGCAGAGATAAATGTAGAAATTCTGTCTCCTGTAAATGGGTCGATATGTGATGTGAGCCTTAGCAGTATAGAGTTTAGTGCGCCGGTTGGTGCGCAGGCAATAGTTAAGTTAGATGGAGAGGAAATTGCATTTTTAACCTCAGAGGGCGAAAATAGCGTTTCAATTGCCGATACTCTGCGCATTGGTGAACATACAGTTTCGGTTGTTGTGTTTGACGAAGGCTCCTCTGCAGTAGCAGAGAGTAAATTTTCAATTCAAAAAAGTCTCGCAAAACCAATTGTAAATGAAACATTTACGAATGGTGCAAACGATGGATGGACTGTGGAGCCTGACAAAAAGGTCGGAACGGCAGCCGATGGCACTGATGTTTATATTCGCACGGTTATGGGAGAAGGGAAGGACGGAGATGAAAACGGCTCCATAGGTAGGGTGATTGCAGAAAATCCGACATTGAGAAATATTACAGTAAATGGAGCAAAAGACGGTTTCTTCATAATGAAGCAATTTGATGCGCTTTCGGGTGTTATTGAATTGGAATATGATATAAAAATTCTGAATCCGGGTCGTGTAGATATTGAAACAAAAAACTCGTCAGGTACTTTCGGATATTTTGGAGGGCAATATTTGTTCTCGAGAGGAGGATTCTATCACGGTACATCGATTCCGTATCTTAAGGGCGAATGGATGCATGTAAAGCAGGTTCTCAACACCTATACAAAGCGAGAAAGTGTATATGTAAATAATGAACCGGTATCAACCAAAAACAATATCGAGGCACATGCCAATGCTAATAATCTCACACAGATAAAATTTGAATACTACGTTACGGATGCATACACCGATGCACAAGGCTTTTATTTAGATAATGTAGTACTTACTCAAACAGATGTTTTAAGTGGCTATAACACCTTGAAATATAAGGCGTCGGATGAAAGCTTTGTTTCGGCAGATACAAATGTAATTTCGGAGCCCGCCAGAGTAATAAAGCTTGAAAGTATTTCTCCTGCGGCGGTAAGCACAGACATAAGTGAACTTTCTGTATTTGCAGACGGCAAAGAACTTGCGGTTTCATCTTCGCGGTTAGACAGTGCAGGTGCAGCGGTGATAGAGTTTGCAGAAAATTTACCTGATGGAGAAATTGTTGTGCAAATGGGTATTCGTTTTCCGGATACACAGGAGATTGTAAAGTATGAAAAACGTTTTACGGTAAATACAGAGGAAATAGGTTTAAAAAATGTAACTTATATGAAAAACGGCAGTAATTGTGTTTCGGCAAGGCAACTAAAAAGAGGCGATGTTGTTGATGCTGTAATCACATTAAGCAATCGTTCGCTGCAGGCACAAACTGCAGTGGCTGTTGCAGCAATATATTGCGGCACTCGCCTTTGTGCAATTACTGCGGCAGAGATTTCTGCAGATGCACACTCCGAAAGTACTCCACAGTCACTTAGTGTGATGATACCATCAGACGAACGATATGCAGAGAGTTTTTCGGTAGAATGTTATATTCTGAATTCTTTAGCTGAACGCAAAGCACTTACCAAAGCATATAAGTTAAACAATTGAAAAGCTCACCTAAATATGTGGCGGTTGGGAGAAAATTTGCAAAAGCAATACAAAGAGAAATAAATTTTAAAAATGGAAAGGTGGAAATTTTTATGAAAAAAATTTTGGCAACTGTTTTAGCATGGTTCATGGTTTTGTCCATGCTGTCGATTCCGGCTGTGTTAGCTGCAACGGCAACATTTGACTTTGACGGTCTTTTGGATTGGCCTGCAGAAGTGGTGGAAAGTGGTTCACAACCATTAACAGGCACAGTTTCAAGAACTCTGGAGAATGGTGTGGCAACCATTGTTTCCGATGCAAAAGATGGCTTGGATAATGGAAACACTTACAATTTGCGCTTTAATCAAACGGTAGCAACGAAAGGCTCTTTTGTGATTTCGTATGATGTGATGATTGAAGATGGCTATGAGTATACCGACAGTTCAAACGGTGTGCTTGCGGTAACTGTAAAAGACAAAAATGGCCATTGGCGTAAGTCCATGAATCTTTTCTCTACAGATGGCAAAGCCGGTTCTGCTTCATGGGATGCAGGGAAATGGTACACGGTGAGAACCGTTGTGGATTGTACCACAGGTAAGTTTACATACAATTTGACAGACAAAGAGACGAAAGAGACTGTGACGGCGGATACCCGTACGTTTGGATACACCGACCTTAATGGTGTGTCTGCCGTGTGTTTCCATCCGCTGTGCGCGGCGACCATTCATCTGGATAACGTGAGATTGGCATCACTGGATATTACTGCTCCTGAAGATGGAGTGTTGGTCAACGGCTCAGTGCCGTTGACGGTTTCCGGGTCGGTGCCGGCAGGCTTTACCGAGGCAGAGGTAACCTTAGATGGAATAAACATTGGCACGGTTACGGAAGCGGATTTTTCTGTATCAAATGTGGATGTGTCCTCATATAATTACGGAATCCATGAGTTGGCTGTTACGGCAACGTATGAGGACGGAACTGTTTTGACGAGCAAGAAGGAGCTAAATTTCGGCGCTATTAGTACGAAAACAATGATTAACGGAATTACAACAAGTTCTGTGCCGAGCCAAACAGATATGCTTGCAGGCAATGGAGCAAATCTCTATATTGTAGGCGATACAAATGCTTCGATTGATAACGGTGTTCTAAAGCTCTTTTACCCCGATGGAAGAACAACTGCCCATGCTCACAGATTGTGGTTAAACAACAGCAGTGCGATTACGGACGGTAAACTGCAGCTGGATATGAAGATTGCTTTTTCCGACCCAACCAGCATGACAGCATATTTTAATGGAAAAAGCGGCAGTGCCACACCAATAACAGAAAGCAATACAGGATACCTCTTAAAGAACGGTCAATTAAGAGGTGGTCTCAGTTGTGTTGCAAATCAACCTTATAATTTGAGCTTTGAAATCAACTTTGATGAGGCCTCTGCCGGCAAGGCTTTGTGTCGCTATTGGATTAATGGTCAAAGAATGTCAAACAATGAGGTTGCTTTGACGAGCCTTACAGATTTATTTATGCATTTGGTGACAAATGATGTTGAAGATTATGCTACGATTTCAGATATAAAATACACTTATACCAAGGGATATCCGTCTTTTTCTTCGATCAGCTACACAGAGGATAGCACCACGGTAGCAAAGGCGGATTGGACGGATGGAAAGGTTTCCTCTTATGCCGATAGCTTTACCATCGCAATGGACGGTACGTTGGACTCCTCTGAGGTTACTGCAACATTGGAATCGACAGACGGCGGAGAAAGCGTTGGTGCTTCAGCTGCTGTTAGCGGTACTAATATTACCGTGAACCTTACCGGTGAGTTGAAGGGCAGCAAAGAGTATAAGCTTCTTTTGAGTGGTCTAAAGGCGAGTGGTGTAAATTATGCGAAACCGTTTGAGGTTTGCTTTACTACCTTAAATGACCGTGAAGATGCCGTTTCAGACTTTGCGGTTGTAAATGGAACAGCTACGGCACTTTTGACTAAAGCAGCAAGCGATTCTTGCTTTGGTAACAGCGCTTTACTGATAGTAGCAGCGTACAACGGAGACATTGTAACCGCTATAGAATCAACAGAAGTATCTCTATCTGTGGGTAAAAATCCTTTAAGCTATACCATCTCTGATGCAAAGGGCGGTACAACATTTAAAGCATTCCTGTGGAATGATTTGGTAACACTCAAACCTTTGACTGCATCAGCGAAATAAAGCATAGTAAAACGAACGCATAGACTTGATTGGTGGAGGGGAATTACAGAGGCTACGGTTTGATGCAATCAAATTTGCTCTGTAGTTCCCCTTGCCGGTTGTGAGGTTGGATAATGAAAAGAGAAATAAGTTTTTTAACTGCAATATTGTTTTTGTTGTCTGCAAATTTGTTTCCAACATCAGTGCGGGCTGCCGACGAGCGCGTGGTATATGTATCGGAGAATTTTGATGAGAGCATCGGTATTGCTGTCAGTAGCTATGACGGGATCATCACTCGCGAAACGGTAAGCGGAGAGGGTGTTTTGCACTTTTTGGAACCGATGGGCACATCTAACAGTGCCTATGCAGATGTTATCTGTCCATCTTTAGAGGCGGCAGACAACTATGTGGTTGAGTTGCGTCTAAAGGTAAATGCATTAAGCGGCTCCGGAGCGTATATTGGTTTGTTTGATGCTAAAACTGCGGTACATCCTAAGTGGAGAATCGGGTCACGCATAACGACGGACGGAACCATTTACTTATCCCAAAAGCCTGTAGGTCGATGGAAAACCGGCGAATGGATACGCTACAGTGCAGTTTATAATGTAAAAAATGGCAGATGCGATATATATATGAATGGTGTTTTAACTTGGAGTTCTATTTATGTGGGTACTCTGCGTCCATCCACCCTGCGCATTGACGTTGTCAATAAAAGCGGTGCAGGAGATGTGGATGTCTATATAGATGATTTGCGAATTTATTCGGGAACGTCACCTGCTGCAGAGGACAGTGTGATGAACAATCCCGATTCTATAATGGATAACTATGATGCGGCACGAAACGCGCTGGCAGATAAAGAAGCCTATGCAGTTTACAGTAACTATTATTATCAAAATAACACACGCAAGAGCTATCCCACAGTGGCACACAGACCGATTGTTTCGGATGGGACGGTGTATGTTTCAAGTGCATTTGTTAGTGACATTTTGGAATATTCAATCGAAAAAAACGGCAGTACGGTTACGCTTTCGGGGGTAGGAAGCTTTTCTGCTGTGCAGAAAAACAACGAAGTTTATCTTTCGCTTTCAGAGATTGCGTCAAAACTCGGAAAGCAATTTTACTACGATGAGCGAGGCATAGCCGTCTTGTCGTCAGAAAAATATGAATACGGTGATTCAGAGCATTTTATCGATATGTACGATATGGCAGATTTGATTTATCGCTATCTGCAATTTGAGCATCCGAGCGGAGAGCAGATGATGTCAGACATTAAGCGAAATGTCGAAGGTCAGCATCCGAGAATATTGTATACGTCCGAAGACCTTGCGTATATTGAAGAAAAAGGCAAGACAGATTTAAATTGGAATTCGGCACTGGCTCGCGTGACGGCAGAGGCAAACATCTCTATGGGACTTTCGGCATCCTTTACGGCAGATTGTGCAGATTCTGATAAGCAAATGCAAGCGAGAAACTTTCAGGAGGCTGTGCGAAAACTGGCAGAGGGATATCTTTTAACAGGAAACGAAGTATATGCTGATGAAGCTATTACATACATAAAGACGTTGTGCCAATGGACATCGCTGGGACTTTCATCCTCGAATCTGACAACCGGACACTGGGCGATGGGAATGGCGATAGGCTATGACTCCTTTTATAATTATATGATAGAAACAACGTATGGACAGGAAACATTAGAGCTTATGCGCGAGGCATCATCAAGACTCGCTTTTGCTGATAGTATTCGCGCGTATCGCGGTGAGGGAGGTGCTCATTGGCCTGTAATTCGGGATAATTTTTCGGGAGTTGTTGGCGGCGGAGTAATGGCACTAGCGCTTGCGATGGCAGATGAAACAAAATTTTTTGAGGAGATAAGCTATTTATTGGAAAATGTAATCAAGTCCAATGAAATTGCCGTATCACTGTTTTATCCGGACGGTGGATATTATGAAGGTGTGGGTTACGCGGAGTATATGCTGCGCAATCTGGTGCTTTCCACAGAAGCTTTGTTTCACTGTTGTGGAACAGATTATGGCCTTGGCTCGGTACGTGGCTTTTCGAAAGCGGGCAGCCTATTTGTCTATTTGCAAACGCCGGAGGAAAGCTTTAATTTTCATGACAGTACTCCGGGTGCTTTGACGGTGGGATTTCCGTATTGGTTTGGTCTGCGCTACGGCGAATATGAAACAGCACAGCAGGCGTGGGAGCAGAATCGTCTGCGTCGTGCGCCGATGGATGCGCTTGGACTGTTGTATTACAGCAAAATGATAGACCAAAGCGGTGCAGTAGATACTGCAGAACAGCCACTTGATAAATATTTTTCGGGAATTGATACCGGCAGCTTCCGAAACAATTTTGATGTGGTGCACCCGACTTTTGTCGGTTTCCATGGCGGATGGACACATTTGTATCACGATATGCTGGATTTGGGATCGTTCATATTTGAAGCTGACGGTGTTTCTTGGGCAAAGGACTTAGGAAAAGATGACTACAGTATTCCAAACTATTTTGCTGATGTGGGATATCAGATATATCGCAAGCGCCCTGAGGGCGAAAACTGTGTGGTCATCAATCCGACCGCAGACGGAAACGACTACTACGGTCAGAAGTTGGATGCGTATGCAGGACTGTATCGAAAGGAAACGAGCGAGACAGAGGCATTGGCAATACTCGACCTTTCAGAAGCATATGAGCGTGATGTAACGAGTTATCATCGTGGATATTTTTTCGGTGACAATAGAAATACGCTTACTGTGCAGGATGAAATGAGTCTTAGGAGCAGCTCGGAGGTGTATTGGTTTATGCACACTCCTGCAAATATTGAAATAATAGATAAAAACACAGCTATTTTAACAGAGAACGGCAAAATTTTGCGTGTAGAGGTTTATTCGAACGCATCCAATTTTGAGCTTTTGGATATGGCACCGTCACCGCTGCCTTCTTCACCGACAATTCCGGGACAATCAAGCAATGCAGGTATACGCAAGTTGGCAGTACATGTCGAGGAGACGAGCGGAGATCTTGCCATTTCGGTTAAACTGATTCCTGTTCGCGAGGACTACACCGCAGCGCCGCTGACCTTTCTTGAGTTGGAGTCCTGGACAACTTCAAGCGAGGAGGCAAAGGCTGAGCTGATGCTTCTGGATGTTTCGGTTAACGGAGAGGGAGTGCTTGGTGCAACTGTGCAGCTTCCTCATGGAACATCGGAGGCAAAGCTGTTTGTGGATGGCGCGGAAAAATACAACTTGCCGCTTGTGTGTGGCAGACCGTATGCAATGGATAAAATTGATGTGTCAACACTTGGCGTGGGAATTCATACTGCCAAATTGGAGTCAATCGATGCAGCGGGCAATCGAGAAAGCACAGCGGCAAGGTTTGTGGTAAAAAAATATAGCAGAAAAGTGCTGTATGAAAATGAGTTAACGGGATTTGATGGGATTAGAGAGGATACTGATGATAATTGGTTTTTTCAAAAAAAAGGAACGCTTAAATATTCAACGGACGGTGCTACATTGGTTTCGGATGGTTCGTCTGCTATTTGGATGGATTTTCGAACAGAAACACCAGGCAAAGAGCACACAGATGGGATTTTTGCAGTATCGTGCGAGGTAAAGTTGTCATCTGTTTCCGGAACATTGGAATTTGAGTGTAAGAGTGAGCAAGTAAACGATTGGTTTTTAAATGACACCTTATTAATTTCAAATGGTCAAATACTGGGAGGTGGCCAGTACATTCCGGGTGAATGGATTCCTATTATGCTACTGGTGGATTTGGATTCGGGGCTATGCAGCGTGAAAATTGACGGAAAATGGGTGATGTTCAATGAACCGAATACGGCGGCATATGCCATTGCCTTGAGCAAACTGCAATACACAACGGCGGAGAAAGGTGCGGAATTTTCGTGTCGCAACTATCGTGCAGAAAAGCTTACACCGCTCGCAGAGAGGGCGTCGTTAACGGTAATTTGTGACAGCTACACAGCACAGGTGTATGCTCGAATTCCACAAATGGCAGAATGTGCACAAGAAAATATCACTATGTTTTTAGCGGCATACTCGGGAAAAGAACTGAAATCTATCCAATTTAAAAAGATTAAAGGCGCAGAGATTTCGTCCGTTGACTGGCAGGAGGATTTTCCTGTGCCGAAAGGGACTCAATCAGTGAAAGCCATGCTTTGGAATGATGAATTGATGCCACTTTGCAATTTTACTTGTGTCCAACTGATTAGATGATCCCACAGGGGGGCAAAAAAGCTGTTCTGTGAAATATCTCAAAACACTCAAAATATTTAAGTGATTATGACTATGCACTCTAAAATATCTATACTTATTATGTATATCGCGAATATTCACAAATAGGAAAAATCAGGTAAATCAAGAGCTCGGATTTAATGGTTTATCCCTTTAGAAATGGAGTTTGTTATGGATGAGCAAATAAAAAACAGTTTCATTTATCCGTCAGAGGAGTTTAGCCCGATCCCGTTCTGGTTTTGGAATGACACTCTTTCAGAGGAAGAAATTATACGGCAGATTCAAGATTTTTATGAAAAAGGAGTTAATGGCTTTGTTCTGCATCCGCGTATAGGATTGCCAAAGGAGCCGGAATATTTGTCAGAAGGATTTATGGCATATGTTAAATGCGCAGTAAAAGAGGCTCATCGCTTAGGAATGAGAGTTATTCTCTATGACGAGGGAATGTATCCCTCGGGGTCAGCGCATGGTATGGTTGTAGCCGAAAATGCAGAATATGCATCGCGGGGTTTGCGAATAGAGGAGTCAAGCAGCTCAGATCCTGTGCTTTTAGATGGTGAAAAAATAGTTTGTAGCCTAACGGCGAGAAAATGTGGAAATGCTATTGAGCAAGGAAGCGTGAAGCGTTTTTCAGGCGGAAAACTCCCTGACAAACATGTTTTTTTGCACTTAATTTGTGGTTTTACAGGAGGCCACATCCGCGGAATTCATATTGGTGAGGACGATTGGGAAAATCCACCGAAATCTGCGGATTTACTCAATCCTGAAGCAACAGCATGCTTTATACGCTTGACTCACGAGAAATATTACAAAGCGCTTAAAGAATACTTTGGAAATACCGTGATTGCAATGTTTACCGATGAACCATGCATTATGGGTCGCGAAGGAGATGCACGTATGGTGGCTTGGACAAATGGTTTTTTGGAAAAAGCAGAATCATGGGGAATTATGGCAGAGCAATTGCCTGCTTTGTGGTATGATATCGGTGAGCAAACCGATAAAGTTCGCAGGTCATTTAAAAAATTGTTAGAATACGAATTGACAGAAAGCTATTATCGACCGATTTCAGATTGGTGTGTATCACACAAAATTGCGCTTTCGGGTCATCCGGCAGAATCGAATGATATAGGCCTACTTAAATGTTTTCATATTCCGGGGCAGGACTTGATTTTTCGCCGCGTTGCACCCGAAGAGCACAAAGGAGTTTGCGGCACAGAAACAACACAGGCAAAATGCACATCAGATTTTGCACGCCACAGAGGTTTGCGTCGTAATTTAAATGAATGTTTTGCGTGCTGCGGCAAAAACGGCATTGAGTGGTCATATACAGCTGACGATATGAAATGGATGATTGACTGGCTTACTCTGCGCGGCGTTAATCTGCTTGTGCCACATGCGTTCTTTTATTCTGTCCGCGGAGAAAGACGATTCGGCGAACGCCCGCCTGATGTTGGGCCGAATAATATCTGGTGGAAATATTACAGTCGGATTTCCACATATATTAAAAGAATGTGTGCTATGATGACTGATAGCTTTAATACAGCAAGAGTTGCGGTTTTGTGCGAATCGGATAGCTTGCCTCACGAATCTGTGCGTTGGTTGTATGAAAATCAAATTGAGTTTAATTATTTGGAAGAAGCTCTTTTAGGAAGTGACGCCGTCACTATATTAAACGGTATGTTGCATATTAATAAGCAACAATATAGTACATTAATTATAGAAAAAGAATCTCTTATCAGTGATAAGGTACGTGCTTTTGAGGAGTCGGGAGGACAAGTGATCATTTGTCCCAAAAATGCAAATGATGTTGTGGATTTTGTCGAAAAAGATGCAATAATAACGCCGCAATCGCTTGACTTGCGTGTGAGTCATATTGTAAAAGACACCGAGCATTTCTATATTTTGGTTAACGAAGGAGAGCAGGAAATTTCGGGTAAACTTTCAATTTATGCATCAGATAAAATTTATGTTTTGGATGCGTGGCAAGGAACGATTGAGCCATATGACGGTATGCCTCTGCGACTGCGCCGCAGAGAAAGCTTAATTTTAGCAGTTGGAACAAATCCCGAAAAGCGCATAGAAATTTGTTTTAATAAAAGAACTAAAACAGTGAGTGAGATAAAACTTGAGCATTGGAGCATTGGAGGGAAGAGTGTCACACTTGGCTCATGGACGGAAAAAGAGGAAACCAAAGATTTTTGTGGTACTATGACATACGAAACGGAATTTAAATGGAACAGCGATAAAGAAGAGTGCGTTATAATGGATTTGGGAGAAGTACATGAACATGCAGAAGTGACAGTAAACGATGAATCGGCAGGTTTTCGCCTATGGGCACCATATGAGTTTGACATTACAAGGTTACTGCAAAAAGGAAAAAACACCATAAGGGTTTCAGTATGTAATACACAGGCAAATCGTTATACAAAGCATCGATTGCCATCGGGACTATTAGGGAAAGTTGTTTTAAAAACCGGTAATACAAGTTCTGTTTTTGATTACAAAAGTGAAATATAAGTCCGGCAATGACACTTCATGTGTGAGTTAAGCTGTAGTTAAGCTGTGAGACCAAGATTGTTGAAATTAAAGCTGTAGCAACTCTATTGGAATGTTCACCCGGAATTACATAGTACACCTGGTATAGAAACAAAATGCCAGGTGTACTATGATAGCAGTAAAATCAACAAATTATTAATTTACATATATGATGTATTTTCAAAAAAATGACATAAGCTATTGTATTGTTCCGCCTCCCAAGATGGTATCGCCGTCATACAAAACAACTGCCTGTCCTTTTGTAATGGCTCGCTGAGGCTCATCAAATTCTACAGCGATAGAATCGTCCCCGATTTGCGTTACTGTTGCAGGTTGTTCAACCTGGCGATAGCGTACCTTTGCTTTTATGCGCGTAGGCTTTTCGATGCTGCTCACCGAAATCAAATTGATGTTGTTTGCGGTAAGTGTTTTAGAGAACAAATCTCTGTCTGTCCCAAGAACCACCGTGTTATTGGATACATCTATTTCAGTTACATATAGGGGCTCCTTATATGCAATTCCGAGTCCCTTGCGTTGCCCTATAGTATAGTTAATAATACCTTTGTGCTCACCTAAAACGGTACCATCTTTCAAAACGAAATCGCCGTGAGGATATTCCTTGCCGGTATATTGCTTAATAAAGTTTGCATATGTTCCTTTTTGAACAAAACAAATATCCTGACTGTCATGTTTTTTTGCATTAACAAACCCATGACTTTCAGCAATTTTTCGCACCTCGGTTTTTCTCAAAGCTCCCAGAGGGAAAAGCGTATGTGCAAGCTGCTCTTGAGTCATGGAATAGAGGACATAGCTTTGATCTTTTGTTTCGTCAATCGCTTTTTTTAAAAGATATCTTCCCAAAGCTTTATTAAATTCAATCCGTGAGTAATGTCCTGTTACAACATAATCATAATTTAGTTCCCGTGCTCTTAAAAACAACTTTTCAAATTTCAAATATCTGTTGCAGTCAATGCATGGATTTGGTGTTGTACCTGTTTCATACGAATTTACGAAGCGATCAATGACATCCTCTCGAAATCTATCTGTAAAGTTAAAAACATAGTATGGGATGCCGAGAGAATATGCAACATTGCGAGCATCCTCCACATCCTCTAAAGAACAGCATGACTTTTCATGCGAAATGCAAATGTCTTCATTGTGAAAAAGCTTCATTGTTGCGCCTATGCAATCATATCCCTGACTTTTTATCAGAAATGCAGCAACGCTCGAATCCACACCGCCACTCATTGCTATAACAGCCTTGCTATTCACTATGTTGCTCCTCCTTTTTCACATTTCCTATCGATGTCACAATATTATAGCCTGCCGACTTTACTCGACGCTCTAAACATCCGCGGCATTGTGCAGCCTCTTCACCGGTACATATTTTGTTCTCATATAAATCATATAACTTACGCACCTTGACGGGCGAAAGATTAGGCATTACCACATTTGCACCTGCTTTAAGCCCCAATTCTCTGCCCTGCGGATGAATTGTACCAAGAGCGGTTGTTGCAGGAATTAATGCATAAGGAAAAATCAGTCTAAGAACCGAAATCAATCGCAGCGTAAGCTCTAAACTACCATTGGCAAAATCTGCAAACGGTGTTTGTGCATGATTAATATACGGCCCTATCCCAATCATATCCGGTTTTAATCTCTGCAAAAAGCGAATATCGGAAATAAGATTTTCGGTTGTCTGATAAGGAGAACCTACCATAAATCCGGAACCGACCTGATAACCAATTTCCTTTAATTCAAACAGGCATTGTTTTCTTTTTTGCAGGCTCATGCTTTCGGGATGCAGCTTTTTATAATGTTCTTCGTCAGCCGTTTCGTGTCTTAAAAGATAACGGTTTGCACCTGCATTAAAATATGCACGATAGCTTTCTTTTGATTTTTCTCCGATTGATAATGTGATTGCACAATCGGAATATCTTTCACGGATTTCGGAAACAATTTCGCAAATCAGCTTATCGTTGTAATACGGATCTTCGCCGCCTTGCAAAACAAAGGTACGAAAACCCAAGGAGTAACCTTCGCTGCAGCATGACATTATTTCATCTTTGCTGAGACGGTATCTTACCGCTTTTTTATTATATTTGCGAATACCACAATAATAGCAATTGTTTTTGCAATAGTTGGTAAATTCGATCAAGCCGCGGATATAAACTTCATCGCCGTAAATTTTCCTCCGTATAGCGTCTGCTGACGAGAACAGCAATTCATCAAGCCCTGATGATTCAAGCAGTGCATTAAGCTCATTGTCAGGTAAATTTCTGTCGCTTAAAAGCTGATTTATTGTTTTTTCAGATATTTTCATATACGCTCTCACAACTTCTCATAGTCAAAATAGTTTTAGAAATCAAATTTTCATGAGTATTATATATCTAAAATGCAAATTTGTCAATAAATAGCCTATAAAGCAAAATAATTTTTCATTATTAATAATTTTCAGCTTTAATCTGGAAATATGCTTTAGGATGCTCACAAACGGGACAAACATCGGGTGCAGCTTTTCCTACAACAATATGTCCGCAGTTGGAGCACTGCCAGATCATATCACCTTCTCTGGAAAATACAATGCCGTCTTCAATGTTTGCAAGTAACTTGCGATAGCGTTCTTCGTGTTCCTTTTCAATTTTTGCCACCTGCTCAAATAGAAATGCAATATGGTCAAAACCTTCTTCTTTAGCTTCTTTTGCCATTCTTGCATACATATCTGTCCATTCAAAGTTTTCACCTGCAGCAGCATCCGCAAGGTTTGTCGTTGTATCGGGCATGCCGTCATGCAAAAGCTTAAACCAGATTTTTGCGTGCTCTTTTTCGTTATTTGCTGTTTCTTCAAATAATTGTGCAATCTGCACATATCCATCTTTTTTTGCTTTGCTTGCATAATATGTGTATTTGTTTCTCGCCTGACTTTCGCCGGCAAATGCAGCCATAAGGTTGGCTTCTGTTCGTGTTCCTTTCAGATTCTTCATGTTGATTACCTCCAAAAATTATTTTTTTATTATTATAACACATATTGGAAAAAAAATCCACTAAAATTTATGTATTTATATATGAAATTGCAAAAAATAATTAGTTATTTGTAGTGTTAAAATAGATATGTTACATTAAAAAAGACAACAACCAAAAATTG
>JAEDEG010000202.1 GCA_016293435.1 Clostridia bacterium | reverse complement strand
GTTCGCCAGCGGCTTCGGCGTTGTAACAACTGCCGTTTACGGTAAAAAGAGAAAAACTGTGAAATAACGGATAACTGACCATTTAAGGAGGGCGGTAGCGGAGCTTCCGCTGCCGCCTTTTCCTTGCGAAAAGGACTTTTTCGGAAAGAATTTGATGAGATACCATAATAATAAACAATAAATCAAAATTTGCACATAAAGTGCTGTCTGAAAAGGCGGCACTTTTTTTCTTTGGAGCCGAAAAGTTTGCACTAAAGTACGATGTGCCGGACGATATAAATCCGTATAATAAAATGTGTAAAGATATCGCAAGGAGACAGAACTTATGGGATTGGGCGGTTCTTTTCATAACCCTTTCGAAAAAAGACCCGTGCTTTTTGCAAGGGCGAGTGCGAAAAATATGCAAACAGGATTTGTAAATTGAATTATTCAGTGTTTCCTTAGATAAGAAGCCTACAAAGCAATAAGTGTTTTGCAGATAACCGGTGAAATAATTGTTTGGGTGACTTTGAATGAAAATAATTATCTTTTTGTCATCAGTTTTTTTAATGCTGGTGTGTATTGCCGTTTTCCGCTTTACATGTTGCAAGGCAAAGGAAAATCCGAGATATACAGGTATGCCTGATCCGGAGTTTGTTCGCAGACAGAAGACTGTTGAAAAAGTTAATATGGTGTATGGTACAGACAAATGTCCGATAACGCTTTACAGACCGGTTGACGCTTATTTTACCGTTGCGCCCGGGACTGCGCTTAATGCGAGAGATAAAGTATGGCTTCGGGCGGATGATTCGTCTTGGAGTGCAGAGGTTTTTGGCGTAGTATGTTTTGAGAATAGAGTACAAAGCGAAGCTTTCGCGGAGTATTACTATAAAGGAGAACTGAGCAATTCTGGTGAAAAGCTTGAATACTACCGTCAGGAGGTAACGGATCTTGGTGTTACATATATGAATAAACCCGTAAAGCGCATTAAAAGCACATATAAAAAAACAAATGAAAAGGAGACCTACGAGGCATGTTTTGTCGGATTTGAATTTGACGATACAAGCAACGGTATCCCTTCCGGCAGAGGTCTCTTGGGATTTAAGATATACAGTATCAAAAAAGAAATATCTGTCAGTTACATCAAAGAAATATTTTGCGAGCTGTTCTATCCCGAAAGATAATTTGTAAGGAGGTTCTTCGTGTAAACTCGTAATGCTGCACAATGAAAACTCAGTACCCAAAATTTCCCGTGAGGGAGTCAATGCGAAAAAGGACGGACTGATCTACGCTTTCCGCTTTACTTCCGCCACCGAAAGTTACCTTGCGGCTGTTGTGGACAGCATATAAAAAAGTGAGGTGGGAAAAGGAGTGAAAAAATCTATGATATTGGCACTATCGATCACGCTGGCGGTTCTGGCCGTGCTTGCGTTGGGGATTCTTGTGTACTTTAAGTTCTTTGCCTTGGTGTATGACAAGGACGGCATGGTGTATCAGGCACAAGGCGGACCGCACGTGTGCAATCCGCCCCACAGCGAGGACGACGGCCCCATTGATGGCGGTGCTACGGATAACAGCGACCTGAACGCACCCAAGAGCATTGAATCGACGCAGATCATTTCCTTCGACTGTCGGTTTTCCACGATGGATACCGCTGAGCCCGGGAAACTGGGAAACCATATATACCAACTTCATGCGAAGTTGGAGAACGGTGCTGTCCAGGGAATGTATCAGGTGAGAGACACCGGAGAGACACACTCCTTTCGGGTAAGCCAAAAATTTTTGGTCGAGGTGCAGATTCTCGTCGCGATCTACAGCCTTGCACAGTACAACGGCCACGACTATACCGTGGCGGGGCTTCCGGATGAGTACGGTGCGCAGCTTGATGTACGGTATGCCTCTCGCGAAAGCATCTATGCCAATGACAATCAGGATAATTTCCTGCCCTTGGAGGCGATGAATGCGCTATTAAATCTTTTTGAGCGAGGTGCGGCGGTGCCGGGCAGTTTCTAATCGAAAGCACCTCAGGAAGAACACATTGTGAAAAAACGTATATTCGGTGTTTTGAGAGCGAGACCCTCTATTGGAGTATTGAGCCTTTGATGTAAAGACTGACGGATGACGAACTGCTGTTTTGCACTGTGTGCTGATGACTTTCCGATCGCCGATTCTTAAATAAGTCTTTTGAAAAGGAGAAAGTTATTTGAGAATTATACAAATCATACAGGAGGTTTAGTTATGAACTATATCGGAAAATGGGTTTTTGATTCTATAGGAACGCAAGATGATGAAAAAGGTATGATTTACTTAAACGGTGATGAATATCTTGCATCACCTATGCCCTATATTGATGAAACTGACGAAGAAGCAGTTGCTGATGAAATAAACGAAAGAAAGAAAACTATCGGCATGCAGGTAAAAATTTGTGATGACGGCAAACTGTATTTCCTTATGCCTATACCTGGCGGAGTATCAAAAGCAGAGCTTAAAGAAGTGATAGACACGGGAGAGTTTATGCTTATTGACGATATGCTGACCGATAAAGCAATAGCTTGGGAAGAAAGAGACGGCGAGCTTTGGTATGATACCGGTATAGGAGACGATTCGTGGACAAAGGCTATAGACGAAAACGGTTTTTTCACATTTATAACAATGAGATTTAAAAAGATTGATTAACGGAGGTTATGTTATGGGATTTTTTGATTCGCTAATGAAAGCAGAAGGAAACACTATTAAAAAAGAGGCCACAAAAGCGGTAACTGATGCGGCTCAATCCATAGGAAAAGGCAAAAATCGTTCTGAAAGCTTTACCTTTTCCTCTCTGCCGACAAACTTGAGCGAACTGCAGGCTCTGCCCGAATCGACGCTTGATTCTCCGTTCAAAACAGCAGCTTTAACTCTTGCTGTACTTTGCAGATATAAAGAGGATTGTGATGCAACATTTGAAATGCTTGATTTTCTCAAAGGTCCTGAAAATGTAAGTACATATGAAAAGCAGTTTATCAAAGAACGGCTTGAAGAGAAATTCTATAAGCCTTTCTCATTTTTTAACGGCGCAACTCCCGAAAACGGATATAAGCCATCAACACCATATATCATAGCCATATACGAAAATCCATACTCGTTTGACAATGAAAATTGGGCAACTCTTTGGGTTAAAAGCGGTGGCGGTGATAATATGAGGTCTATAAAGCTTCGCAAAAAGCCGTCTACAGGGCAATGGTTTTTAAACGACATTCAATGCCTTTCTGATATAAGAGTGCCCGCAAGTGAAGATCCATGGGCGTGATGGATATGAAAAGTCAGATA
>JAEDEG010000201.1 GCA_016293435.1 Clostridia bacterium | reverse complement strand
TTGACGGACTTTGTGAAGAATCAAAACGCTATTGGATGAAGTCGATGTTTATCGGAGCGGGGACTCCACGTTTTGTGTCTATACTTTCTACCATAATTACAGTGATTGTGTATATCATCGGTGTGGGTAGAATTGAGGGCGGTACAATAATGGTGGGGACAATCATCGCCTTTGCATCTTACATATCCAGATTTTGGGATCCGGTTATAGTGCTTACCAATTTTTATAACGAAATTGTAAACTGTGCAGCATATATAGAGCGAATTTTTCAAATGATGGATGAGCCTCTTGTTATAGAGGACCTTCCCGATGCATCAGAGCTAAAGGATGTTAAGGGAAATGTAAGCTTTGAAAATGTAACCTTCTCCTATGAGGAGGGCGCGCCAAATGTACTTGAAAATGTAAGCTTTGAGGTTTCTCAGGGCGAGACAATTGCTTTTGTGGGACCAACCGGTGCAGGCAAGTCTACTGTTATAAATTTGCTGTCGCGATTTTACGACCTAAACGGCGGAAAAATCAAAATTGACGGTCATGATATAAAGCACGTCACACTTCACAGCCTGAGAAGTCAGATGGGTATTATGCTTCAAGACAGCTTTCTGTTTTCAGGCACAATAGCCGACAATATCAGATTTTCAAAGCTTGATGCAACCGACGAAGAAATCATAGAGGCATCAAAGGCGGTATGTGCCCATGATTTTATAATGGAATTTCCCGATGGCTACAACACCGTGGTAACCGAGGGCGGCTCGTCACTTTCGGCAGGACAAAAGCAGCTTATTGCCTTTGCGAGAGCTTTGCTTGCAGACCCTGCAATTCTTATTCTGGATGAGGCAACCTCCAGCATAGATACCGAAACCGAGATTGCACTGCAAAAAGGATTAGAAAGACTTTTAGAGGGCAGGACATCGTTTATTATTGCTCACCGTCTTTCAACTATCAAAAACAGCTCGAGAATTATGTATATTGCAAACAAGGGCATTGCTGAATGTGGCACCCACGAAGAATTACTTAAAAAAGGCGGTAAATATGCCGATTTATATATGGCTCAGTATAAATTTTTGGCAAATACATGATGAATATATTCAAAAATTTTACGGATAATAAATGGAAGTGAGGATGATATAATGGAACACAGCTACAAACCTTCGGGAGTTTGCTCCAAAAACATAAGCTTTGAAATAGAAGACGGCATAGTAAACAATGTACACTTTACCGGAGGCTGCATGGGCAATACCGAGGGGCTTGCCAGAATGTGCAACGGCAGAAGGGCAGAGGAGGTAATAGACCTTTTGTCGGGCATCAAGTGCGGATTTAAGTCCACCTCGTGCCCTGACCAGCTTGCAAAAGCCGTTAAAGAAGCAATAAAAACGTCTGATATCAGATAAAGAGACTGCGGACATATAACTAAATTAAGATGTCCCCCGCCTCTATAGGCGGCGGGTGACATTTAATTTTTTCAGTGGGAGTTCAATCTCCCACTGAAAACGTTGAATGACGCGGCTTTGCCGCTTATTGAAAATATATTTGCCCGCGTTCTGTCTTTAAATTAATAGTAATGAAAGGATGTCTGTAATAATGGAAACAAGAGTTGCGGTAATAGGAATAATTGTGGAGGATATGGATTCGGTTGAAAAGCTGAACGCCATACTTCATGAGTACGGCCCTCATATTATAGGAAGATTGGGTCTTCCTTACAGAGAAAAGGATATTCATATAATCAGTATTGCGGTTGATGCGCCTCAAGACGTTATAAGTGCGCTCTCGGGTAAGATAGGCAATGTTGAAGGTGTGAGCGCAAAAACAGCCTATTCACATGTTGTTACGGAGCAGAAATAATTATTAAAAAACAATAAAGAAAGCGAGAGTATATTATGGGAATGAACTCCACCCCTGTGTCAAATAGAGTCCACATAGGTTTTTTTGGGCTGAGAAATGCAGGTAAATCAAGCCTTGTAAACAAAATTACCGGTCAGGAGGTTTCGGTGGTATCAGACATTGCCGGCACCACCACAGATCCGGTTCAAAAAACCATGGAGCTGCTTCCCTTGGGGCCGGTGGTAATAATCGACACTCCCGGATTTGATGACGAGGGAGAGCTTGGCGAAAAGAGGGTGAAAAGAACAAGTCAGGTGCTTGCAAAAATCGACATTGCCGTTCTTGTGACCGATGCTTCACGGGATATGTACCCATCTGAGCTTGAAATAAAAAAGCTGTTTGAACAAAGAAAGCTGCCATATATTATAGTAAAAAACAAAGCTGACCTTACAAAGGATTTTAAAAAAAGTGCAGAAGAGGTTACAGTGTCTGCGCTGACCGGCGAAGGTATAGAGGAATTTAAGGAAAAGCTTGCGGCAATAAAAATCGGCTCTGAGACCGAAGCAGTGCTGACCGGCGATATTGTGAGCAGAGGAGATTTGGCAGTGCTTGTTGTGCCAATTGATTCGGCGGCACCAAAGGGTAGACTTATTATGCCTCAGCAGCAGGTTATAAGAGATCTTTTGGATCATGGTGCCGCCGCCCTTGTAACCCGCGACGATACCTATGAGGAATTTTTGAAGGCTCTGCCCAAAAAGCCCGATATTGTTATTTGTGATTCTCAGGTTTTTGGCAAAATAAATGCTCTTACTCCGAGAGATATCAGACTCACCTCTTTCTCTATTTTGATGGCAAGAATGAAAGGCTTTTTATCTGTTGCCGTACAAGGGGCAAGAGTGCTGTCTGATATCAGAGATGGTGACAAGATTTTAATCAGCGAAGGGTGCACTCATCATCGTCAGTGTGAGGATATCGGCACTGTCAAGCTCCCTTGTTGGATAAGAGAATTTACAAAAGCAGAGCCGAAATTTGAATTTACCCAAGGTTCGGGTTTTCTTGAGGATTTATCGCCGTATAAGCTGGTTATACACTGTGGTGGCTGTATGATAACCGAAAAAGAGGTGAAATACAGAATGAATACAGCTCTATCTCAGGGTATTCCTTTTACAAACTATGGAACAGCTATTGCATATATGAACGGAATACTGGAAAGAAGCTGTGAAATGCTGAATTTTTAATGTTGACAAAATCGTGCCGAAAATGTATAATATAATATTGAATGGAAAATTGTACGAAAGGTAAAGACCGGAAATGTCCTCCGAAAAAAAGAACAGCATAAAAAACGAAATATTTACAGTTCCAAATATATTGGTATACATACGCATTATACTTATACCGGTTTTTGCGGTTTTGTATATAAAAGCCAAAACTACACAGGATTATTATGTGGCATTGGGAGTTATGGCGATAGCATTTTTGACCGATTTTTTTG
>JAEDEG010000200.1 GCA_016293435.1 Clostridia bacterium | reverse complement strand
TTGGTCGGATATGCCGTATAATTTTAGCTCAGATGTATCAGGGGTTGTTATGCTTCCGAGTGATGCACCGTAGATGTTGGCTGCGGGAGTGCCGGAAGCGGACACTCCCAATGTGATGCACGAACATACAATTATCATGCAAAGTGCTAAGGATATTATTTTTTTCATGGCTGTAACCCTTTTTATTCAAATATTTCGATTTCGGTTATCGAATTCCAGGTGCCTGTTGTATGACCGTATCCTACAAATTTGACATACCTTGCTTTCGCAGGTGAAAACTTTGCATATTCCATATCGGTGGTCATTACAGACGAACTGCCGTCAAACACTGTGGTATAATTTTTGCCGTCTTCAGAAACCTGAACTTCAAAAATTTGAGAACGTTCATCACCGAGGTATATTGAAAGCCCCAGTGCAGATACGGTTTTTGTTTCTCCCAGGTCAAACACAGCCCATTGTTCGTTTTCTGCCGACCAGCGAGTGTTAAGGTTTTTGTCGAGCATTGCCTCGGGTGGGTTTTCGGGCTGAGGAATTTCGCTTACTGTCACACCCTTTATTTCAATGCTGTTTCCTGTTGGCTTGTCGGGCGTTGTGACCACATTTACCGAGATGTAATATGAGTAGAAGCAATCAGATGAATCTGTGCTTGGCACTTCTACCACAGCTATGGGATTTTCGAGGGTTGGTTGGATTATATTGCAGCCCTCCACACCTTCTACCGTTACCATTGGCATTTGTTCGGGTGTGCTGTAGAGAGGTGCTGTGTAAGATACAACATCAGGGTTAAAATCGGCAAGATAATTGTCACCAACCTTTATTGCGGTAGGTCTGCTATAGGTTGAGATGCTTCCGTCTTCTATTTCCCAATCGGAAATCGGTGTAATCTTTTCATCGGGAATATATTTGCAATCCGATGGAACAGCAGTTGCTCTAAAATATATTGGTTGTTCCTTTGACGAGTCAAATCTCACCGTGATTTTACTTATGGTATTTTTAAGGTTACCAAGCTGACCTTTTACCTCGGGTGAGGTTGGCAAGGGGAGTGCAAGTCCGCTTTGAACGGTGAAATCCACATTGGAATCAAAGTATATTGTTACTTTTCTGCCGTTTTTGGTAAGTACACAAGATTTTCCGTCATCGGCAATATCTATTTTGGCATCGGTATGCCAGAACCAGTAATATTTGTCATTGCCTGTGGGTATAATTTCATCCTGAACAGTGAACACACGCCTGTTTTTAGAAAGCATAAAGCCCCTTATTGCCTTTTCTACATTATTTTTGTATGCATCTGTAAGGTCAGCAGAATATATGACACCTTTTTCTTTTACAGAAACTTCGGTAAGAGGTCCATATGCATATACTTCTTGGCCGGGGCTTCGATCGGGGTTAATAACATACACATTGTGACCTTCTGCACGCATTACGTATGCAGTTGGATTAAGAGTGTCAAAATAACCGCTGAGTGTATAGTCATCTTTGCCCATTTCACTTGCAAAGCGTACACCGTTTGACTCATACTCAAATGTTCCTATATCAACATGGCCGTGAGGTGCATTGGTACCGTAGCCGGCATGGAGACCAATCCATGTAGCGTTGGGTCCCCAATCACTTCTTATTGTAGCCGTGTCTATGTTTTTGCTGAATATGGTTGTTTCTAAAGTGCTCGGCTCTGCTACAAAGTCCGGATTGTAATGAAGAAGTGCCAATATATCTCCGCCTGAGTTGTTTTCATTCATTGTATTAAGCTGAAGACCGCCTATCTCAGGTTCGCCGTACTTTTCTGCAAGATAAAATAAGCTTCCCAATCCGTTGAGCTTTAATCCTCGCTGCACATCATGATATGCAAACACACCGGTGTTGCCGCTTGTATTAAAAGGGTAGTAAGCTGTTTCCTTAAATCCCGGGGCACTTCCCAATCCATAATCTGTGCCAAGACAGGTGTCCAAGGTTTTGAGAGCCATTATGCAGTTTTCCACGCAATAATCCCAATATGACGGGCCCTCCGGGTATATACCGTCGGGTGCAAAGGTCGGAAAAAGATATTCAAGAGACTTGATGGCTTTTTCCAATATATTCATACAGTAGTCTGTTTCATATTCGTCGCCTATGGCAAGTGCCGCAGCTATGATACCCTTGTTTACAACTACATTCCAGTTATTTTCATTTACCGGCCAATTTACACCGCCAAAGGGGTGATTGCCATAATAACGTTCATACGCCGGCTTTAGAGCATATTCCATAATACGATTTGCTATGATATCACGCTCTTGCTTTGTAAAAAAGTCATAAAACAAATCAAATGAAAGTGCCATGGTCATGCCTGCCGAACCTACTTCGAGAAAATGAGAATTGTGCCCCCAGGTGGGATAATCGCACAATGCCATCACACATTCCTTGAGATATTCCGGATATTTGGCATCACCGGTTTTTTGATATGCCCAGTACATTTCAAGCACAAATCTGTATCCGGGTATGCCTTGAACTCTAATGCCCGCGCCATCATATTTAAACATTGGCAAGGAATGCTCCGCTATTGCTTTGTTGGCAGATTTCATTACTGTGCTTTCCCATTTTGCGGCATTCGGGTCAGATTTGGCAAGCTCCATTGCCTCGGCAAAATCTTCTTTGGTAAAAAGAACACGAGGATGCGATTGATATCCGTATCTGCTTGTTAACGTTTTGTATATGGTTGAAGCGTTTGGTCTGTCATATGCAAGATATCTTGTAAGCTCTCTTTCACTTTCGTATGAAGAAAGCTCAGTGTCTGATATTATGGCAACACCAAAATCACTCTGATACATAAATGATTTAAGAATGTTTTCCGCGATTGGGCGAAGCTCTATGTAGAGTGTATTATTTTGTGCTCTTACACTCTTTGAAAACTTAATTTCTTTGCCGTTATAAATGAAGCTTTGATCTCCCGGTTTGAGGGTTATTTCGTTATTAATGGTGACTGAATTGTCCGTCTTATTTTTTTTGACATCAATATTGTATGCTATATCAAGAAGCTCTGCGGGAATCATCATAACCATATCTTCATATATGGTTGGAAGCGGCATTGCATATTTTTGACCGTTTATCATAACCTTGTTCTGATTTGCCATAATGCAAAAAGCAGATTTAAAATCTGTTTGAGCTTTTGCATAATCACCCAAATAGTCGGAGGGTGACGCGCTTACCTCTTCTTCTGTTTTTTGAAAATAGCCCATATCGGGATTTAGCTTAACCGAATTATCAACAGCTAAAGAGCCGTTTGCTTGCTCGTTTTGGTCAGTGCCGGCATTTGAGCCGTTTTGTTCACCGGTTTGAAATCGAGGGTTAAACGGTTGAGGCTTGTCACCGGTATATACATAAAGATTGTCTACCCA
>JAEDEG010000199.1 GCA_016293435.1 Clostridia bacterium | reverse complement strand
TTTTTGATATCCGTAAACACAGATATTCAGAATTACAAAAAAGACACCCGGTTAGATGGGTGCTTGTAAGACAGTAATTCTAAAAAATTACTATTTTACGGCATCTGTCTGACAGGGTTGGAAACAACAACGAAAAGAACTATGTCGAGTCGCATGACCGGCATCGTTCTTTTTTGCAACAAAACATTAAAATTACGGAGGTATTTACCATGATACGCTTGTTATCTTGTGAATTTAACCTTGATACTGCTTGTGTAGAGCTTTGCTTTTCAGACAGCAGCATGTTTCTATCGACACTATTGCTGTGGAAAATGAGGTAGTGAATAATATATATCAACAGTCGGGACTCGACTATCTGATCTATAATGACCCTGCTGCATATGCTGATTTAATCCTTAACGGCGATCCTGCTGTCTACCTCAAGACAGTTACGGAATACCAAAGAACAAGAGTTGCCTTGCCATTCAGCTGGGCAGCTCTTGTTTTGGCATGGACAAGTTCATAAAAAGCTACGCTTTACTCTGGTAAATTTTGAAACTAATCTTGAAAAATATGGTGCCGTCTTGTATAATAATGTGTGTACACATGTAGTAAATCTTTTTTAATGCCGCAGTACTCAAAATTTGAGTTTGGAGATTTGCATCATGACAGATTTTTATAAATTACTTAACAATTTACAATTACCCCAAATACATAGGTCTCATGGGAAAGAATATTATGTCGATCCATTTAGAGAGCGATTAATCTTGAAAACGCCAGAGGAAACTGTGCGGCAACAAGTTTTACAATACTTGTTATCATGCAAAAATATACCTAAGGAAATGATACAAGTCGAAATGCGTCTTTCTAAATACCAAGTAAATAGTGCTCGGCGTGCCGATATTATTGTAGAGAGATTTAATGGAAACAAGGGCGAACTGTCACCTCTTGCGATCATTGAATGCAAAGCACCCGAAATCATGATTGGTGATAGTGCAATTCAGCAAGCTATAGACTACGCAGATGATTTGAACGCAGACTACATTTTTGTCACAAATGGCGATTACGCTATGACTGCAAAATATGAAGCTGACTCAAATCAATATGTACTCTTAAGTGAGTTGCCAGATTATCAATCCATGCTATGTGGGCAAGGTGATTATTTGCCTGAAGATAAGCCTAAAGAACGCTTTGCATTTGACGTTCTTAATGAAAATAAGGATTATTATCGTGGGTACGAATTTAACCCCGATACTCCGAGTGAGTTGCTTCCTTTTTTGACAAACTTATGGGAGTGCTTTTTAGACACAAGCCATAAAATGCCGGAAAAACAGTATAAGCATTTTCGTCTGATAAAAGACTATGGGATTAGATTTCTTTCTTGTGGCAATGCAGCTGGAGGAAGTTATCAAGGAGCATATCGTTCTTTTTTGATTGAATATCAAGCTGATACAAAGTTTATGAATTTAGGGTTCTTTGATTACGGCTCACATACGATATTAACCGTTTCTGTTGACAAGGATAACAACAAACCGCACAACTCACTTCAGTATGATGTGAACGCTATAATCCGAAATGGGGAAAGATACTCTTTCCCGCATCATGGAAGAATTGCCATTGGAAAGAAAGGAAGCGGCAAAGTAAGCGAGCTGAAGGAGCTGATAGGAAACGAAGCGCCGGAGTTATTAGTTCGTGGAGATATTTTCTTGGGAACGCTGCACAACCAAAAATTACTTTATCTTGATGATGCTGATGTAACTGATTTTGTCGAAAAAATGTTGACCTATGCACTGATAAGAGATGTATTCCGTGAAATGAAATCGGGAAATTAGTTGTTGTCTCAATCTTAATAATAGCTTGTTAATGAATATGGCAGTATGAGAGCTGGTGAAAATATGTCAGGAAAACGAAATCCACCAAACAGGCAACGCCCAATACAGGTGAAGTTTTTTGTAGACGAAAAAGAGCTTGACCTGATAAAACAGAAAATGGCACAGACGGGAACAGAGAATATGAGTGCCTATCTCCGCAAAATGGCAATCGACGGGTATGTTGTGAATTTGGATATGCCTGAACTCCGTGAGCTGACTTCCAAAATGAAGCGAATATCCAACAGCGAAAACCAGATTGCCAAACAGCTCAACACATCGGGTAACATCTACGAAGCTGATATCGAAGAAATCAAAAAGAATCAGGAAGAAATTTACGAAGGCATTAAAAAATCCTGTGTTCTCTTTCCCATCTGAATTGATGTCAGCTCCGTAGGAGCGTAGCCGATTTTGAAAAAATCGTCAAAGGGTTTGGGGTATTTCCCCAACAAGATTGCACGGGTGTATAAACACGAGCATTGCTTGCCAGAATGGCAAGCTCACTCAGGCTCTTTTTAACCTTTGCCGTCAGGCTGCTTGTGCACTCCTGCGGCTCGATGTTTCCGTAATAAAAATCTTCAATAAAATCTGACGTTGTATCACTCCTTATCTTTCAGATTTATTGATAATTTTAATGAGCAGTTTGTCAATATCTTCTGTGGGGATACCGTCCGAGAGAAGCATATTACGGAACTCATTCATTCCGTTGATTAACAGGTTACACTCAATGTCTGTGAGCTTTAGTTTGGTTTTCTTATTAAACATAAAAATGACCACCTTGTATTTTGTAATACCATTTTACAAGGAGGTCTGTGTTTTGTCGAATGTGTGGATTAACAGTAAAGAACCAAGGCCATTACAACCTTGGTTCTTTCTGTTTTGTCAGATGTCCACTTTTACGGCAAATCCGCCTGTGAAGAAATAATAGGTGTTCGTCTGACTTGTGTTTGGTGGAGATGGCGGTAATCGAAACCGCGTCCGAAAATCAATTCCCGCAAGTTTCTACGAGCGTAGTTTGTCTTTTGAGATTCCCCTCAGAGAGCGCCGGCAAACAGGCTCTCTCCTACGGTATCCTTTAGATCATGATGAATTACAAGGCTACTCATTCATTCACGTTCACTGCTGATCGACACCCTTATCCGAACCGCAGTACTTTCGGACAGGATGGGCCGCACTTAGGCAGCCATTAACTGAGTATTGTTGTCGTTTATTTTTATAAACTACGGCTTTTTAAGTGGTTCCGCGCCACTGCTCGCTTATCACGGTTCAAAATCCCCGTCGAAATCCTTTCATCCCCATATTTTATTGCAAACGCTCTTTCATCGCTCGTTCGATGTTTCTTGCCGCATCTTTTCTTGCGGCGGCGTCACGCTTGTCGTATAGCTTTTTACCCTTGCAAAGCCCGACCTTGACTTTTGCTCTGCCTTTCTTGAAATAGACCGAAAGGGGAATGAGCGAAAGTCCGTCCTGCTTAACCGTGCCGAAAAGTGGATAAATCTCAAAATAAATCTTTATAACACCCTATAAAAATTAT
>JAEDEG010000052.1 GCA_016293435.1 Clostridia bacterium | reverse complement strand
TATATATTTGTTTCTATTCTCTTTATTTATTCTTTCTTTTGGTTCTTTTCTTTCTGTTTTCTTTCTCTTTCTTTATTGTTAGTTTTTGCACCTGAACAAAATAAAAAAGACGACACACCCAGAATTATATCTAGGTGCGCCGCCTCTTCTCTGTGCACTCTTTTCCCTTGCGTGCCAATAATTATAAATATAAACTATCATATTTTTTTTATAATATCAATTACGATTTTAAATTTTAAATTATATTTTAATTATATATAGCTCCAATAATAATATTAAAATTAAAATATTAATTTATTATATTTTAATTATATAGAAAGAAACACCATAACCATATTAATTATATTTATTCTATTGTTGTCAATCAGTTTGTCGTTTTTAAAAACATAAAGCTATGAAGCCCTTGAAAATAGAGGTTTTCAACCGTGTTGTGAGTTTGTCGTTTTGTTTGTCGAAACTATATAATAAATGCCGCCATAAGTGGCGGCATTAAATCTTGATTTAATTTATAAATAATATTTATTTTTGTAATTAGCGAATATCTAAAATCCTTATGGTAGCTTTTAAAATATCATCATTGTTTTCTGCGATTTCGAAGTCAGCAATTACCGGCATATCGTTTTCGTCATCTCCTAAATAGATAGATCCGCTAGATAATAACTCTTCTCCATCCCCATTTCCATCCCAAAGCTGACCAAATAAATATTCTTTTCCAACTTCGATTTCTTCCTCTGTTGCACATACAAATGATAATGTTTTCATAATCTTCACCTTTGCCGCCCTTTGGCGTCCTTTCCTTTTGTTTGATTGTAGTTTATCACTATTTCTTGATATTGTCAACACTAAATTTAATGTTATCAAAAATATTTTATTTTTTCTTCATCTGTTGGAATTATTTCTATAATATCAGACGGTTGACATCTCAATATCAGGCATATTGTGTTTAATGTGTCCGTTGTTATTCCGTTTCCGTTCCTTATATGCTGCATTGTTCCTTCTGATATGATTTTATCCTTCCGTAGTTTGGTGCTTGTGTATCCTCTTGCGGATAGTTCTTTCAGAATGTCAATTTTATATTTCCACATTTTAAAACCTCCATAAATATTTATTTTTATCTATATTATACACTTAATTTTTGAAAAATCAACATTAAAAATATTTTTTAAAAAACTTTAATTTTAATGTTGACATACACTAATTTTAATGTTATTATGATTACAACAAATAAAAAAGCCGCCGGACATCCTGCAAGATACAACCCGACGGCACCAATCAAAAAATAAGAAAGGTAGCCCAATTATAACACGGGCAAAGGTAAAAATCAATGAGAAGAACAAACAGTAAAGAAGTAAAGGCAGCAGTTAGAAATTATCTCGTAGAGGTTGCACAGTCTGAAGAAATGGAAAGCATTTCAGACTTAAAAGAAAAATTCATGAATGAATACGGATGGGCGGTTGCAAGGCTTGGACAGTATAACGCTTGCATTGAATGGCTGCAAGGTCTTGGAATTAATGTTGATTATACATATTACAACATCATCCAGCTTATGGCTGAATGGTTAGATGAATCAACAGAAGAGGCAGAAAGATGGCTTGATAAAAGAGGCGATGGCTTGTATTGGCAGTTACTCGCAAGGGAAATTATAAACTCATAACAGCAAGGGCAGACGGTGCCAGCGTGGGCGGTTCGATTCCGCCCCTTTGCTTTACCTCTAAAGAGGATATAAAAAATGGAAGGTGGTTTTATTATGGGAAAAATACAATTAAATAATGAAACAAAAAGCATTTTGCACATTTTAACAAAAAAGGAGTGGGGAGAAATTCCGAACGACTACAAGACGGATTTTATTATTGATTACACAAAAAGCGAAATTATAGACAAAACAATAAAAAGCGCATTTTTGCCTGGATATGGCACAACTTTATTTTTTGAAAATCGGCATTTTTTAATTATTGACGATAAAAAACCATTGAAAAAATATGCAATATGGGAAAATCATGCAGTTGTTGGATATTGCGAACTTGACGAAAAAACCGCAAGAAAAGCAAACGGAGCAAACAACGCAATATATTATTTTGGTTTTGACAAAGTAACAAATCCAGAAAAATATTGATTTTTTCCGCACATGGTCGGCATCTTGCCCGGTTCGGTTCCGGGGTGCGGTTTTCCCTTTTGGGCAAAATTTTAATATATGGAGGTACTTTATATGTTGGATAAAATCAAATTGCAGAAATTAAAAAAGGCAGTTAAAAGCGTGGCCACAGTAGACGACACATTTTTTATTGAAGGCGAAAATTTTTCTTGCCGTTGGAATGGGTCCGGGTTTTATTGGTGTATTTTAGGCCGTATGTACAAAAATTGCACAAAAAAAGATGTTTTATCTTGGATTGATGACGGCCGCAATATTACAAATTATTGTTATTCATACGGCGACGGTGTAGAAGTATGAAAGCATTTAGGGCGGTTTATCTGCCCTTTTTCGCTTGCTTTTATGTTTAATGTGGTATATTATGGATATATCTATATTATTGCTATTTTGAGCTAATTATATGCGCTACAAGTGCGCCCAAAATCGGCAGAGCCTGAACGCCTGCGGAAGTGTGCAAGGCATCCGGGCAAAGTGATGCAAAGGCGAATTTATGAACAAATTGTGAAATCGTGTGAAAATCAGGGACATATTTTGGGAAAAATTGATTTTGATTTTTCGTGTGGGAAATGCATACCTACCCCCGTATTAAAATTTTTACCTCGAAATTTTTTTGTAGGGGCGTTTCAGATTTTTTCATATAGTTATAGACATATAGGGGCGTACCGAAAAAATTGACTGCAAATCTTACATAAATTTTCACATTTTTTATTTCCGAAATTTCAAATTCATTTTGTAGGGGTGGCGGGTACTTTTGAAGTTAGCATAAAAAAATAGCACCGGGTTTACTCGGCGCCTTTTCTTATATCTGCAATTGCTTCTTCTATGCTCATATGTTTATCCTTTATTCTACAATAAAGTTTGCCATAAGAAACATTTTCCAATCTTGAAATCTGCGCCAATATGAGCTTTTGTCCTTTCCATTCATATTTTTTATTTCTACGTTTATTTATTGCTTGCTCTTCCATGGTAACCCACCTGCAGTTTTCTGGATAATAACCTTTGTTGTTATCTATCCTATCTAATGAAAGCCCACATTTATAGCCATTTCTCATAGACCAAGCAATAAAATTTTTAAGCCCGTCTTTTCCTCTCCATTCAAAGCAAACATCTATCCCTCTTGCTCCGTAATAAGGATAACTTACACTTTTTTCATCGTAACATCTTTCCAACATGCCCCTGTGCTTTCTGTATAATGGACTATCTACATACCTTTCAATGCCAAGTTCTTCTTTAATTGCTTTGTTTTGTCTTATATTTCTATATAGTTTTTGATGCGCACTATTTTTGTCCTTGCAGTTCTTCTTTCCCAAAACGCAATTTTCCGGGCAATAATCTTTTGTGCTATCAATTCTGTTAAGCCTTAATCCTTTCATATATCCATTTTCTTTACACCACTTTCTAAAAACTTCTCTATCGTGCCATTCGTCACATACTTTTATCCCTTTTGCTCCATAATCCTTGTAAGCTACCGAATTTTCGTTGTAACATCTTCTCATCATTTCGTAATGAATACCGCCTATACTGTTTAAGTCTGCCATAAAATACCACCTTTATAATTTTATAAATTTACTATAGCATACTTTGAAAAGTATTGCAATATACTTTTGCAAGTATTATAATAATGTTCAAAAATGGAGGTATAATATGGCTAAAACATCATCAGAAGTAAAAAATCGTTGGAACGCAAAAAACTATGACAGAATTGTTGTAATGGCTTCTAAAGGGAAAAAGGAAGAATGGACTAAAATAGCAAAAGAAAATGGATTTAAGGGTTTAAGCGGATATATTATTGATTGCATAGAAAAAGCAGGAAAAAACTAAACTTCCTGCTTCTCTTTATTATTTTCGCAAACCACAACCAATGCAACCGACGAATAATGGCATTTTCCTAACTCTTTAATCAATTTTTCTTTTGTCATTTCTGGGTTGGTTTTCTGAACATATTTTAACAATTCATTTATTTTCATTTTTATTTTCTTTTTCACTCCATATGCAATTTAAAAAATTTCCTATAAATGTAGTTGCGTTTATAAAATTTTGTTTTTTATCTTCCGGAATATTTAATTTTTCTGCTTGTTCTTGTGCTATTCTATCAACATCTATCACTACGCAATCCTCCTAGCCAAACTACTCATAATATCATCTGCAATGTATATAATATCTCTGCCGTAAAGGCTCATAAAATTTGCTATAATTTCTTCGGTTTCTATCGGAATACTTAAATTATTTTCAAAAGAGAATACATGAACAAGCTCATGGCAAATTACACACTCTAAAAATTTACCGTTCAATAAATCTGATATGTATATAGTTTTATCATTATTATCTGCTACCGCAACAGTTATCGAACCGTCTGACCGTCTCAAATGGTCGTTTGACGCTCCAACGGGCTCAATAATCCATGTTTGTCCATTCACTTGAAACATTCTATCACCCACTTCAAAAAGGGGCATATTTCAGCCCCTTAGTAATATTATCCAATCTTCTGCGTAAGCACTTGCATCTTATTTTTAACCATTGAACGTTCTTCCGGCGTTGCGTCAGCAATAAGCTGTGTTACATCTTCTGACAATTCTTTGAGATACATCTCCAAATCACGCATTTTAGCCTGTTTGCTTTCCGGTGTATTTTCTTTGTGTGTCATTTTGGATTCTTCATAACCACGCTTTGCCTTATCGTATCTGCTTTCCGTCGTGATAGGCTCGGTATAGTACATCTTGCCATCTTTCCTGTCCATATCTCTCCAATACTCCGGTTCGTGTTCCCTGTACATATCAGGATTCATATGATAATATGGTGGCTCGTCATATCCTCTGCGTGGCATATATGAGCCTTTACCCTTTGGTGCGAATCTTCCGCTTGTCTTATATCGATAGTTGTCGTAATATCTTCGCTCAGGGTAATCCTCATATATCTCTATTGCACGCATATTGTCCTCATTTTCAGATTCTTCCATTGCTTCAACAATCTTATAATCCTTGTCATAGCAGACAATATTTTTTGCAATTTCCGACCACACCTTCAGTTCTTCAAGGTTCTGTCCTTCGACATTATCAATTCCCATTCCTTCAACTTTTGTCTTAACACATTCCATAATCTGTTTTGCAAATCTATGCATATATCTCACTCCCTTCTATGCCGGCGCATTTCCGTCTAACGACCGTCTGCCGTTAGACAAGTTACATTTACATAAGTTGCCAAGAAGTTTGAATACGCCTGTTGTTGCGTCTGTTTTTACAATCGTTGAGTATTTTGTTCTGCTTCTGATTGCTCTTGCTGTTAATGGTCTGCAATCACAGGAAACAAGAGGATATACTTGTGTTCCATTTTCAACAGATATAACTACCGGCGCATCAACTGGAGTTTCTGCCGGAATATTATCAGCTATAATAATGCAATATTTACAATTATTGTAATAATTATCCTCTGGAATTGTTATCTGTAAGTTTGGTGCATTGTAAGTAACCGTGCGTGAAACAATAAGGTTTTTGCATAAGCTACAAATATTTTTACAATTACTCATAAAATTACCTCCTAAAATCAATATGGGATAGACCATATAGACCTATCCCATAGAATGTATCAGCCTAAATCGGCGAGTTTTTCAAGTATTTTGTTTTGGTTCTCAATAATCTTGTCAAGATATGCCTTGTCCTGTCTCTGCAATTCTCTCATCAAATCATCATTGGAAGATTGGCTCAAGTCATTCTGATAGCCCATTATTTGGAGTATTACAGATAGTATTGTCAGCACATCAAGAAAATCAAGATTATTTCCATTGACGTTCATTAGCAACAACCGCAGTTATTGTTTAATCCAAATCCATAAGCAGATTGGAAAGGCGAGCAAGTAATGTAAGCTGGTTTTGCACATGGGCGAAGTTCGTTCACAAGGAACTGATTCTGTGCCGCCTGTGAAGCTGCAAGTTTAAGATTCTGATTCTCCGCCTGCAGTGTTGCAATCTTATCATTCACAAGGAAGTCAAGGATGCTTCTTGTGTTGCTGTTCTGATTGTCGATAATATCTCTTGTATTGTTGCACATAGCGTTCTGAATGGCGTTTGTCTGTGTGGCAAGGTTGTAGTTTACGCCGTCAATAGAACGCTGTACACCACAGCAGCAGTCTGAAATCTGATGTGCAACCTCATTAAATCCCTGCTGATTCTGATAACCGAGTGTACAGATTGCATTGTCGATACCTCTGAAATTGCTATTCAGATTGTCATTAAGTGCCGTAAAGGTTGAACTTAATCCATAGGTCTGCTGGTCGATTTTGGAAATCAAAGTCTGCTGGTCTACTGCGGCTCTAACATCTGACTGTGTAGCACATGGATATCCGTCACGTCCATTGTTACCACCCCATCCGAAGCCATTACCGCCCCATCCGAAGATAGCAAACAGGATTATAAGAATCCACCATCCTCCATCGGCACCCCATCCGTTGTTGTTGCAATTGCCATCAAGATTTGCAACCAATGGAACTGACGCTCCATAACAATTGTTTGAAAACATATTAGTGTCCTCCTTAAAATTTATTTCATAAAGAGGAACCGGTTTTTAGTGTGCGCACAACCTCTAATATGCTTACTTTATTCCAAATTGAGCCATTATCTCGCTTTTTATATCATCAACTGTTGTCCCTCGCTCTTTCGCAAGGTTTTCAGCCATGGTTTGCAAACCTTTAGTATCTCCTTTTTGATACATTTCCATTGCGTTTTTAGCCATTGGGTTCTGCATAATCTGGCTATTATTCATCATTTGTTGCATAAATGCCTGTGGATTTTTCATTGCTCCAATCATCTGAAAAGGATTCATTCGGATTCAGCCTCCTTTTTAACACGATTTGCCGTTTTCTTTCCGATAAATTCGTCCAATCGTTTTTCTATATCATCAAATCGTTTCATAAATACCTCTGTCGATTCGTCTGACAGACCAAATTTCAATTTCTCATCTGCATTTGATACATTGTTAGGCTCTGCATCTAAAACAGGCTTAAAAGTCAAAATACGAGTTTGGCCATTTGACAACCATTGCTTGCTGAATATTTCTGTTCCGTCTGCTTTAGGAAAATAATACATATTTCCGTCCATAGGCACGTCTGTTGCCTTCACAACATCAATGCTGTCAACAATCTTTCCAATAACATTCATCTGCTGGTTTGCTCCCGACATTTGTGTCGGTACCACAGGTTGTTGCAAATTCTGTTGATACTGTTGTAGCTGCGCCATTCGGTCCATATATGGATTTGGCATCATCTGGCCATAGTTATTCATCTGCGGATAATAATTCTGATAAGGTTGCATAAGGCTGTTCCTCCTTTAGCTCATCTAAAACATTTTCAAATACACTAACTGCCGTACTCTGACAGCCAATCGGTATTTTCTGCATTTCTTTGTTTGCAAAAATTTTTTCTAAAATTTCATCTCTTAACATAAGAATCATCTCCTTATGCTTAAATTTTGGCATAAAAAAAGAACCCTAACACACAGAGTTCACACAAATTTTATATTAAATTTTGCACAATCATACCTTTTATCATACCTTTTATTTATTAACAGAACATCGACACCATCCAGACATCTCCTTTCCATTGTAAAATAGGGCTTTTCAAAGGTTTAAATTTTATATAAAATAAAGCTACTAGCGGGACTTGAATTAACGACCAATCCCTTGAAAACCGCATAAAATAAGGATTTTTCAAAAAATTTCATCATACCTGTCATACCTTTTATCATACCTTTTAATAAGAAATGGCCTTTGACATCTTTTCGCTCATATAATCTGTCATCTTATCATTATAGTAGTAAAATGATTTAGATGTGTCAATATTAGTATGCCCGACTTGCTCAAGTATGATTGATTCTTCTACATTAGCATTAATCATGTGAGTAATAAATGTTTTCCTTAATGTATGCACTCCTCGTCTTTTAATTCCGAGATTATCACATATGATATGTAGATTTTTGCAAATTGTATTCTTCAAAATTAACTTACCTTGCGATTCGAATACATATTCCGTGAATGGATTAATCACTTTTAGACGTTTAAGAACGCTGCGTAATTGAGGAATAATTACAACTTCTCTGTTTCCAGCATCCGTCTTAGCCGAATCCTTAACCGTATGAACATATTTCCCCTCGTCATCCTTATAGGTAATCTGCGTTCTATGCACATATATTATGTCTTGTTGTATATCTTCCCATTTTAAGGCTACAATTTCACCGACTCTCATGCCGGTATATGATGCAAACAAAACAGCCATATTGCTTAATGTTGGTTTCTTCATGCAATAATTGACAATGTCATTCATTTCTTTTTCGGTAAAAATATTATCGGAAGCAATTCGCTTGGTATGTCTGAATATTGTTTTTGATAACTCTAAATATTGCATGAAATTAACAACATCAAATTTAGTATATCCTCGTCGTTTCGCATACTTAAATACTGCAACTATGATTAATCTTAAATTAGCCCAACCTTTGCTAGTTAGTTGCTTATCTCTAATTTGTGATTTGCAAAAATCTTCGAGAATAAATTCATCAATATACCTGATTTTCTTTTCGCCAAAATCTGTAAAATATTTGTTAAAGTCACAATAATATCTATCATATGTCTGCTTTTGAATTTCGCCATATTTTAATTTATCACCTGACCACATGATAAATATGTCCTTTACAGTTGGGTCATTTTCTTCTGTTTTATAAAAATCAATTATTGCATCATTTAATGCCTTTTCATCATTGCGTTTAATAAGCTTTCTTCCCTTTTCAGCATCAGGAAGATATGTGTACCATTTGCCGTCCGTGCTTTGCCAAATTTTCGATTCATGTTTTTCTAAAAATTTCTTCCTTTCGTTCATCTCAATTTTAGTCTGGATAGTGTCGATGTCAATTATACCATTATCAAGTGCATATTTCAACACTTCGCTGTCTGTTAGCATTTACTCACTTCCTTTTAACCGTTTGATTTTGATGTTTATAGCTTTTATCCTGTTGTCAATAGTGGATGTGCAAACAAGGCAATTATCCGCAATAACTGCCTTGCTTCTATCCTTACTCAAATTATCAAATACTTTCAACTCATCATCCGACAAATTAAGCTGTTCTTTTAATTCTTCAAGTTCTGGCTTTGTGAGTGAGGATAAATATTTTCCTAATCTCATAAGCCATATTCCTTTCTAATATAAAATTCCATTTAATTTCATTTCTTGTCTAGCGTCTTTTGCTTTTTTACTTCTTGACTTCTCAAGATTCATCTGATAGTGCTTTTCACAAGTCTTATAACCTGGCTTAATAGGATTATCGCAAAAATAACACAGCCCTTGTTTATATCTTTCTTTTCTGTCAGGCTTGCCATATTTTGCTTGCTTATATTCTTTATCTTTGTTTCTGCATATTCCGCAAGTTTTAAATCCGTAATCAGCTTTCCGCTTTCCACATCTTGTGCAAATACCAAGTTCAATCCTTTTGGCGTGTGTTTTTCTACTCCATTCAGCGTGAATAAAATTACAATGTTCCTTGCCTAATCTTTTCCCGCTTCTGATATTATCAGCGTACATTTCAGCAGAACATTCTGGACAGTAATTTTCATTGCCAAAAAGATTGTTTGCTCTGCATATTGGACAGATTTTATTGCTTTTATACCAATGCCTTGTTTTTTGCTGTTCCTCATTGATAATTTTCCTACATTCAGTACAATATGTGCCATCTCTATCAAGCGGTTTTCCACATTTAAGGCACAGTCCTTGTTCTTTTCTTCTCTCGATAAATCTTTGCTGATAAATAGATGTTGCCATAATCTTTCGGAGTAAAGCTAGCTTTATGACCGGTCAAACCTCTTTACCTCCTATTGATTTATTAATTTGTACTCATTACTCTTTACTTTTAAAAATGCAAGAATAAATTCTTTTGCTAAATTCGTTTTATATTTCTGATATAATAATTCCGATTCTTGTATAAGCGACTTCCAATAATCATCACAATCCTTAACAGTCCAATTTTTCTTGCAATATTGAAAAAAATCACTCCAAAACATCCACTCTTCCGTACCTTTTTCAAGTGCCATTATCAACACCTTCCATTCTTTCCTTTATCCTCTGCTGCTTGGAATAAATCCATGCCTCAAGTTCACTTGTGCCTATTCCGTACATTTCCTGAAGCATCTTAATACAAATCATCACATCTGCCATTTCTTCAGCTAAATGGTTCTTATCTGATTTGCCTCTTAATTCTTTTGAAATGCACTGAATTAACTCGGAACATTCTTCCATACACACAATGCTCTGCGCTTCCTTACCATAGTGATTTATACTGTCAGTAATTATTTTTTCATCAATATCAATCTTCATTTTCTCTACCTGCCTTTAACTGTTCTGCTATTATACTCATTTCATTATATTGAACCAATCCAATAATTCCTTTTTCAGTTAATTTGTTTAAAAAATCATCAATAGCCTTGTTATACATAGCCCTGCGATTAAGTTCTATATCTTCCTTGTTGTAACCATTAGAATTTTCTCTGTATGTTTTCAATTCTTCCAACAACTCTGCAAGCTGTTCGTGTTTTTTCGCACACTCAATACATCCATCTAATTCATCATCATTTGGATTTGCATGGCATAGCATTCCTTGTAAATACATTTTCTCTGCCTTTTCTCTTTCGTGTGCTATTGCTTCATCAATCGTCATATTCCCATTCACCTGTCTTTCTGTCATAATGACTATTGGCTTTACATCGAAAATCATACTGTTTCCAATTCCCTTTTACTAACGGACACTCGCAACAACGCACATGACCCGTATCGTCATAAGCACTATATCTGTCGCAAATCTTTTGATCTCTTTTATTTGTTATCATTCAATCACGCTCCTAAATTTCAGTTTAATTAACTGTCAAACAGTCAACTTGAAAAGGTGCTTCTTCAAGCGATTCACGCACCAAATCATCAACGGTTTGCCCTCTTTCTAATACTTCATCATCAACAGCAATTGCCATTACCACTACATATTGTTTTTCCATATCAATCACGCTCCATTTCCTTTAACTTTTGCTCGGCTTCTTCTTGTGTGAGGAATACTGTTTTACCAAAATCATCCTGTACATTAGAATAGTCATATCCACTTTTATACATTATTGTTAAGTCTGGACAATTACAAACCACAATGCTGTTGATTTTTCTTTCTGTAATTTTTCCTGTTAATAGATGAACTTCATAAATAATATCTCCAACCTTGCAAGGCAACCGCAACAATAAGCCTTGTTCCTCTGCGCTTTTGTACTCACTCCATCTGTCAGCGTCCTCATTTGTTAGCACAATTGCTTTCTTAGGATTTTTACATTCTTCTGGAATCTTGTTATTGCATATTTCAGCAAGGTTTTTCAGAGAGATGCCAATGAGTTCCTCTAAATCCTCATATTCTGCAAGACTTTGTAAAATATTCTGTGAACCAAAATCTCCGCTAAATTTTGCTTTTGCTAATAACTTCTTATCATCTTTCCATTCTGTTAATCTCTCCATCATTCCACCTCCTAATCCAAATCTGCATAATAATATGGACATTCTTCACATTCCATATAGTCTAAACAATCATGATATTCGTCTGTGTCATCATGATGACAATAGCATGATTCATTTTCATCCATCTACTCCATCACCTTTATTTTCTTAGAACAGTAAGGACAATATCTTAATTCTCTTGCTGTGCTTACTGGCATATCTAATTTCTTGTTGCAACAACTTGACATATATCTAGGCGTACCAACTACAATACGTTCCATTCTCCACTCGCACACATCATCAGATACACCGCCCTGCCTTTATGATTTCGATATTTTTCTTAAACATAATGTATTCGTCGCAATCTTTGCACATTGATTTTCCGCCACAAGTAACAGAATTACAAAATTTCTTATGCACTTCTTCCAATTCCTCAACAACCTTGTCAACATCATAGGCGGTCGGCATATTTTCAATAAAATCAATACAGTCATCAACTACATTTGGAAGCGTTGTACAAAGGTTTTTATTCCAATCCTCTTCTTTGTACTCTTCTAATGCTTTTATCAATTCACTTCTGCTGATTAAATCACTCATTCTTCCAATCCTCCTTATTTCTTTCTAAAACGGATTATCGTCATTCAACGACTTCCATTCGCTCGATTCTTTTACGGTTTCATTCGTTTCCTCAAACCTCATCAAATCGCCATTAAACCTCATTACGACCTTTCCTGTGTTACCTTGCCGGTTCTTTTCGACCTTACAGCCTTTTTTACTTCTATCATCCGAATCAAGATTCCACATCAACATAATTACACTTGCATCCTGCTCTATGTTTCCAGCTTCTCGCAACTCTGCCATCGTCGGCTCTTTGGTTTCTTTCATCTCGGAGGCTCTGTTAAGCTGTGACAATGCAATAATCGGAATATTTAACTCCATAGCAAGATTTTTGATTGACCTGGAAATTTCTCCAACCTCTGCGGCTCTGTTCCCCCTGTAAGTAGCTTCTGCCTTTAATAATTGCATATAGTCAATGATTATTATGTCATAATCCATATGCCTACTTTCGTTTCGTATGTCACTTACCGATTTTGCACCACCGCTTGTAATCACAATGTTTTCAGCTTTTTCTAGTGTTTCGTTTGCCCTGTTAAATCGTTCTTCCTCATCTCCGAGAAACTTGATTGCTCTCCTTAATCTTGTAAGGCTTATACCACTTTCCGATACGACAAATCGCTCATACACCTGTTTATTCTGCATTTCAAGGTTGTAAAAACCTATCCGCTTGCCTTGTTTGGCAAGATTGCTTGTTATCTGCGTAACCAATGCCGATTTACCGACCGCAGGTCTTGCTCCTATGACAATCATATCTCCGCCCTCAAGACCGCCAAGAAGTTCATCCAGTTTATCAAAGCCAAGATATAAAGGTTTTACTTCTCGCTCTTTGAAGTAATTGCCCTTATTTTCCTTTGTGATTTCCGAAAGTGTTTTAGATTTCTCTTGTCGCTTGTCCTGTAATACCTCTAATTCTTCTTGTAATGCCCTTATTTGCTCTTTTAAGTTCGTAGGCGATACTTTTATAGTGTTAAGAAATTTATCAAGTCTATGAGCCTTATAATCGTTTACAATGACATTTGCATTTTGCTTCGCCGTCACGGATGTAAATGTACTGCTCATACACTCTTTAATTTCAGCAATGATTAAATCGCTCGGGAAATTGTCGCTTCTCAAATTCTGTTCAATAATTGGTATGTCAATCGCACAGCAGTTATCATAAGCCCTTTGAAACTCTTTATAAATTCTTCCAAGAATTTCAGAAGTAAACATATCCGCTTCAAGCAATCCGTATATATCTGACATGCACCCGTTGTCCATAAGGAGTGAACCTATCACTTGTTGTTCTGCCATATAACTCATTGCTCGTCATCTCCTATGTAGTCAAGAATATTTCGCATAAATGTGTCAAACTGTTTGATGTATTGCATTTCCATTTCTTCTTTTTCGATATATTGCTTGTACCTTGCTATTGCATACCACATCTGCCTGTTTGTTAGTTTGATTTTAGTGCCACCAATATCTCTTCCATTCAGCCACTGTTTATACACCTTGAAGCCGGAAGCCTTACCAACTTTTTTCGGATAGCTGTTGTATATGATTTCAAAGTTGTGCAAAAGTTCCTGATTCTCCTCATCACTCAACTTTGTTTTTTTCTTCTTAGGTTCATCTGTCTCGTTCAAATCGTCAGAATTTGAACATATATTATTATTCTTATCATTCTTATCATTCTTGTTTGTGGCTTGTGACTGTCCTGTGAGTGTCCTTATGACTGTCTCGTTTTCAGTTTCACAATCTTGATAAATCCCATAATTTACAATGGTTAGAAGTGTCCTGCGACTGTCGCTCTCTTTGACAATCATTTTTTCGTTTTCAAGTAACCTTAAAAATCTCAATGTCTTATCTTTTCCCCACCCCCAACGGGCTGATAATTCCCTCACGCTTGTTATGCGTTGACCTCGTTTTACAAGTATGGGTTTCTTGTCGAATATGGTTTCCTTATCTTCGTGATTTGCCAACAATAATAGGTCTATCCAAGCGGAAGCCATATTGAAAGGCTTATCATCCCATATCAAACAATTCTGTATCTGCCTATGAATTTTAATCCATCCGGGCATATTACCACCTCTATTCAAGTTCTGATTATAGTTATCATTCGTTTATTAGCTCTGGATTGTCAAAGATGTTGCCGATAACCTCAACATCTTCTGAATCGGGAGTACACTCCCATTTAGAAATCATAAATGGGTAAAAACCTCCATCTTTGTACGAAACAATTTCAATATTCCCAATGCCAAAACCATATCCGTGTAAATCAACAACATCATTCTCCCAAATCTTATTTCCGTTCTTGTCGGTCAAGCCTGTAAATTGGCAGATTGTTGTTTTATCAATTACATATGAAATAAAACTTGGATCGTAATAATCCAATTCATCATAGTTTATTCCGTCTTTATCAATAATTCTGTATCCGTCAAAATATGTGTTATGCCTTGTTTCTACTAAATATCCCTCCACCCATTCTCCGTTATCAATTCGCTTTGCCTTGAATAGTATTTCTCTCATTGTCAATCCTCCTTATTCGAAAATGATTGTCTTGTCCTTTGCCATCGCATAACCAAGTTCACGATTAGCACCGCAAGACTTACTCCAACCTTTCAGCATATAAATTGCCTCGCACATTGAAAGCATACAAAACGACATTCGCATATAATCCTCATAATCTGTATCTTCTGGCAACTGTGCGTTTACCTTTGCAGGATTTACCACTGAATAACCTTTCTCTGTCAGTTCCTTTTCAGCCTTTGCAAATCGCTCCATATAATCATCTGTGCCAGTGATAGCACCACTTATGTATATTTTCATTTACTCGCTCTCCTTTCATATCATCACATCCTTATCATTCTGCCTGATACTGTATTCAAGACCACACTCTTCCTTTAGTATTGCTATCTGGTCTTGCCAATCGGTATAATCTTCTCCGATACACTCAGCCTTGAAATTAAATCGTTTAATAAACTGCTCTAGTCTCTTACGACCGAAACCAAATTCATCGTGCAGAGTTACTGATGTAAGTATCAACACAGTATCAAGCATCATATTCTTTGCGTTATCCGTAAAGGCCCGTAATTCCTTATTTGATATGCGGATAGGTATGTTATATGCTTGTCTGCGCTTTAGCTCTTTTTCAAGCGCTTCTATGCCGTTCTCCTTGGCGAATTTTAGTGCATAAGACATACCCTCACGCCTTGCTAATTCTTCCTTTGACGTCATATCAATCACTCTCCTTATAACTATCCTCATTTTTCATAAATACAAGCCAATGCGTATCTGCTCGCTTATTCCCGAATAAAGGCTTATATTCGATAACTTTTAAAATCTCACTTAACTTAATCTGTTGCTCATTCCATTTGAAAATCAATGTTCCGTTCAGTTTTAACACTCGCATACATTCCGAAAATCCTTGTTTCAAATCCTGTGGCCAATCATCAGATAATTTTCCGTATTTCTTGGCTAACCAAGAATTATCTCCAACTTTCAGTAAATGCGGTGGGTCAAACACAACCATACTGAATGTATTATCATCAAATGGGATATTACGGAAATCTCCAACAATGTCAGGCTCAATATCTAATGCACGACCATCACACAAGGTATCATGCAATACTCTGTTATCCATAAAAACAGTTTGTGCATTATGTTTATCAAACCAAAACATTCTTGAACCGCAACAAACATCTAAAATCTGTTTATCCATTCTCATTCACTTCCTTATATGTTTCCTCATTCATCAGTTCCATAAACTTCTCAAACTGTTTCTGTGATACCTTGTTGTTTTTCTTATCCTCTCTAATTTCGATTTTAAGGTGCTTTTCTGCGATAGATGATAATTCCCTTGCCAAATTTATTTTTCCTTGCTTAATTCCGTCTCTATAGCCTTTAGGTGGCTTTCTCTCGCCAATCTGTCCGCTATCTCTTTCTGAACCTTGTCCACCTACACTTACATTTCGCAACTGATAGCCTTTGTCGGCATAAAGTTTTATGTAATATTTCTCTTTTTCATCAAGTTCTGAAATAGGGAAATTTAGAAACTCTACTCTCCAACCATAGGGGTTATTCTCTTTGTCGTATAACTTATGCTTGCGTAAACTCAAATCTATGTGTTGCTTGTAGCCTGACATATGACTACACAACCTCTGCAAAACAGAACGGGCTTGGCCGATATATGCGTACTTGAAATTGTTCGCATCTTCACGGAGCAGGAAATATATCCCGCTCCGCTCATTCAGTTTCGGATTTATCTTTAGCAACCGCTTTTTGTTCTGTTTTTCGATAGCCTTTGCCTTGGCTATGTTTTTGTAATTACTCAATCGGTTCACACTCCTTTCCGCCAATGCTAAATGAAATCGGTTATGCTTAACTGCAACACAGGGCGTTCTCCCCTAAAAAATCCTCAATGGACATTTGACCGACAGGACAATCTAATTTGTCTGAATTAGCTGCAATCTCCAAATTTGCAACTGCCTGTTCGTAATAACTTTGTTTCAGTTCAAATCCGATACCTCGTCTGCCAAGTGTTACCGCTACATAAGGGCTACTTCCAATACCGGCGAATGGGTCTAACACAATATCTCCCTTGTTCGTCCACAACTCAATACATCTCTGAATAACTTCTAACTGTAAAGGGCAAATATGCCTTTCGTCCTTTTCTGCCCTTGCTGACTTCTTCTGCAATGTATCTGACTGCCGAATATCCATCCATACAGGGCTTGCGTAATTCTGCCACACATCAACAGGAAATGTTTCGTGAGTGTGTTCTACTCTCTCTGGATTTTCTCCCGGCTTTCGCATTGTCACAATGTAATCAGGTATACCTTGTCTGTTCATAGTACTGTCTTTTCTAATCTGTTTATGAAGAAGTCCTAATGCCTTTGTTCTCTGCATTTCTGTAACAGGATTTTTCCAAATCGTGACCTTGCTATGATAGATAAATCCACAATCCTCAAAAATCTGCCTTACAAGTGCCGGAAAATCTTTCAATCCGATAACTCCGTCACGCTCTTTCATCAGTGGCAAATCCATACAATGAAATGAAAGAAGTCTGCCTGGCATTGTTACCCTGTAAAGTTCCTGTGCCAAAAACTTAAAATGCTCATAAAACTCATTATCTCCTCTGCAATTCCCCATGTCTCTGTCGCTGTTGGAATATGTATAAAGGCTTGCGAATGGCGGAGAAAATATCGTGTAATGAA
>JAEDEG010000051.1 GCA_016293435.1 Clostridia bacterium | reverse complement strand
TTTTTGTCTGCAAATGCAAAGATTGTATTTCCTCGTACATTTTCGTTATCATGCCATTTCCACCCAAAGAGTGGTAAGCCTCGTACATCTCAACAAAATTGTCGTAGGCGTACGACGGTATCTCACCAAGTGCAACATATTTATCGTGATACTCGATAAGTTGAACTCTGAGAAGTAACATCGTACCTTTGCTATTTGCGTTTCTGTCTTTTTTTTGCTCTTTCAACAACCACACAACATAACCTAAAATGGATGTAAGCACGATTGGAAGGGCAATTAGATATGTCTGCATAAAAAAATTACTCATTTCATAATCCTTTTCACAAAAATTAGTGTTCCGTCGCCCTCCACCTCTTTCACGGAACTCCCTGCAACGCTATTATTTTTGTAATATGCGCCACGCACAATCTTCTACAAAACTTTTACAAACGGCGTTACATTGTTTAATATGCTTTCACGTTTTGCCCAGCTTCTGTTTGTTGAGTTCTCGTTGTGAGTTGTTTCAAACGGTGCGCCAATTTGTGCAAAATCGTATAACGCTAAATTTCGTATTGTCGAGAAATAATTGTTATAGAGGTCTTGTGTTATCATTTCGTCAGTATATGATGTATTCTGATAGCCTCTGCGCTCCTTTACGTCGCGGATAGCGTTTTTAACCTTGACGGCCAGTACGTCAGCATCAAACGTAGGCTCACTCGACAACTCAACTGTAAGTTCTGCAACTATTTCATCTTGTAAACCTATGTCCATCGCTTATCACTCCTATAATCCAAATTTCTCAATCAAGACCTTTTTCAGTTCCGCACCTGTCATTTCACCAGCGCCATCAATACCTTTTTCAAGCGCCAGTGAACGCAACTCCGCTGTTGACATGCGGTTGACTTCTGTTTTTGTATGTCCGTTATGTATAGGTTTTTCGGTAAAATTATCTGTTGTAATGGGGATTGTATCCTCCGGCACATCCGTACCGGCAGGATACCAAACTCCGTTTTTATTAACGATATATGGATATATCATATTCTGATACCTCCTAACCTTCCGAGTGAACCTCGATTACGAATGTTGAATCCATTCCCTCATAAGATGGAAGCACGATTTCAGAAGCTGTTACAGAGGTAATTGCCGGTGGGCCGTACTCTGTCTTTGTTGCAACTGCAATTCCGACTCCGTACATAGATACGTCGACATCAGCCACCTGCCCAGCCGTTCTTTCTTCCGGTGTAGTTCCAAACCAGGTACTACCAAGTGCCCCTGTTGGAAGGAGTGTTACCTTATCATCAGGGTATAAGTAGTGCTCATTTCCATTCTCGTCTGCATACATCTTGTCATACACAATGATTGTAAGCTTTGTTCTTGACCTTACTATCGAAATTACATTATCGTCTGTAAGTTCGATGTTTGCCGTAAGGTTTTGCGCAAGGATAGCATTCTTAACCTGATCACTTTCAAGCAGATAATCAAATGTGTTAGAGTTCATGAGCACATATGTAGCAATCTTACCCTTCTTAGCAAGAGCCTTTCTTGCATTGTTGAGGTCTGTAAGTGGCTTGGAGTTTGTTGCATCACTCCACATCGCTGTGTCAAGCAGCTTTGTATAGTGCTCCTTAGCATACTCGCCTTTTGGGTCGTAGTCGTACTCGTACTTAACCCCATCCGACTCAATGCCAATAACAGGATGTCCGTTTACCGTTGAGAGAAGCGCCATTCTCATACGCTCTGGAACAACCTCTGCGCCCTGAACAAGTGCGGTTGAATCGTCATAGATGCTCTGAAGCGCGCCCTGAAGATATGGGTCGTTTTCATCCTTTATTCTGTCGATTTCCTGTGCATCTTCCTCTGTGACTACCATCTGCTCACGGAAGAAAGCCATCTGTGTCTTTTCCTTCTTAAGACCGCCTCTAGCTCTAATAGCCGGAAGTGAATCGAAATTAGATGGCTTAAGAGAAACAGGAAGTCCCTTGTGTGTCTTAATCCAACTTAAATCAAGTCCTGACTTCTTCTTTTCCGGGAACCACTGAAGTCCCAGATATGGTATATTGTTACTTGCTGATTCTGTAGCTGCAAGTGCAATTGAAACTGAGTTTACTACTTCGTTTACTAACATCTGTGTACCTCCTACTCAAATACAATCATTGGAAGCGCTGTCTTGACTGCTGATGAAATTTCTACACCAGAGTTCTTCTGCGCAACTGCTGTGTTAATGTATGCCTTTTTAAGCAATGTGCCCTGAGGTCTATCCTCAGTTACATCGTGAAGCAAAATTCCTACAACTGTAGCTGTGTTATCTGCTGTTCCATTTGCACCAATAGGTGTGCCGGCCTTAACGACCTTCTTGCCGTTTGCAAGCTTGTCTGAAACACTTGTGAAATTAAGTGTCATAGGAATAGCCTCAAACGGCTTCCTCTTTAAAATCTGTACGTCACCTGCGTACTCTGTCTGCTCAAACTGCATTACTGTTTACCTCCTAAATAATGTGCTAAAATATCATTATCCTGCTTCTGACCGCCATATAGCTTTTCTACTAGCTTTTCGGCGGTTGTTTTCTCGCTGTTGCTTCCCGAAGTGCCGCCACCCGGATTTCTTGATTTATTTGCAATTTCGTTTTCCTTTGCTGTGGCTGCTGCTGTTTCTTTATCCGAGATAATCTTTCCGAGCACCTCATAATCGAAACTTCCATCATCCTTAACAATCTGTGACGCTTGCTCAGCGCTAATCTTAAACTTTTCCATCGCAAGGCTTCTCTGAGTTTTTAGCGCATCCGCTTTCTCAAGCTCTGCAATGCGATTTTTAGCTGTTTCAAGTTCTTTATTAACCCTTTCGGTTTCTGATAAGTTTTGACTGTTAATGTCGTCAAGCTGCGACTGCAATTCGTCGGCTTTGTCGGCTTTTGCCTTATAACTGTCCGCTCTGTCCTTTTCCTTTTTCGTTTCCGCATTGATTGAGTTGAGTAAATCTGTTATCTGCTCATCTGTAGGTTCGGAAACACCAAATGAAATAAGTTTCTGCTTTGCTTGCTCTCTTGTCATGATTACCTCCTAAACGCACGCTTTTGTTAACGCAGGTTGCTCCTGCTGCGCTCTCCTATTTATCGCATAGGTGCAATTTTTATAAAGAACAAGCAACCACTTACGCGGTTGCTTGTTTCTGTTGATTATTAAATTCATCCATAAGTTTGTTTGCCTTTTCTTGTTGTAATTCTACATCATCTATCGTCTTCCAAAGGTTGTCCAAGTATTTTTTAGACATCATGAATACCTTTTCAGCGTCCCCCCATAGTCCTACTGTCTTGATTGCCACAAGTGGATGTATTCCGCATTGCAGTAAATACTGCAGAGCCTGACATTTTACTATAAGGTTATCTGTCGGACTGTGGTTGATTTGAACATCAAAATCCCTAGTTGTAATACCAAGGTCAACAATTTTTATCCTAAGTATATTAAGCACAACTTTCGCAAGTCGCTTTTCGGCTGTTTTTACAATCGGATCTTTTAACTTAGCCCTTGTCTTTGCGAAATCCCATCCATTTCTAAGCTCAACTGCGCCCTGAGTGTCTCCACCGGTATTACCTTGTTTATTTGGTATCGCGAGGATTGTAAGGGCATTGTTCCACAAATCATCTTTTGCAACTTGACATTCGGTTTGGTTTAGCTCTTGAGTCATAACGTCAACATCAGCTTTGTTTTCGTTGCCATTCGATTTTACTGCGAGAGCGTGTTGCATTTTCATTTTCTTGAAACTTTCTTCGTCCACATCACAATTTACAAATTTTATCCAAGACTGTATAAACTGCTCTACGCCGTCCATTCTATTTGACTGCATAAGATTTATGGCATCCAATATGTCTATAACGAGCTCAATATCAGATACTCTTTCATGGTTGTTTGGAAATTCGATTATTGGAATGCTTCCAAAAGCGTGAATTTCCCACTCCTCAACCTTACCGTTGATAATCTTGCATGTGTGTGTATCTGACATACAAAAGTAGTAATTTGTGCCATTCTCATCTTTTAATTGTTGTACTGCAAGTATGGGCTCTTCTGTGCTTCTGTTATATATGATAAAAGTGTTTAGTGGCGTCGGAGCCACAATACGAAAAGCAATATCTGTATTTGCAAATTGCACTGCCTTAAAAGACGTTCCGGTAGCGGACTGCCATTCTCCGGCTTTTATGTCTTTTTCTTGCTTGTTTGCATCTATCATAAAATCATTAAGCACATCAACAGCCTTATTAACCGCTTCATCATCTCTTCGAGATATGTATTGCAGAGGTTCACCATAGGTTTGCCCTGTCTTAAACTGTACAATCTCATACGCGTGGTTTTCCACAATCTTGTTTATTATATCCTCGTTGGATAATTTTGTACGATATCTAACAGGCTGGTCGCCTTTGTAGTAATCCCACAAGTACCTTATAATCTTTCGATTATAATTAAACACTCCGATGCACTCACTAACGACCTTGACAACATTTTCTATTGTTATCGCATCCACATCCGTATATGCAATTTTTCTACCATACTTGCCTTTTACAAGGTCATTCAATCTCTGTGAGTTCATTTTACTTAATCCTTATTTTCTGCCCTGCATATATTAAATTAGGGTTTTTGATGTTGTTTATACTTGTTATTTCATCTATTGTTATGCCGTGCTTGGTCGCAATTTCGGACAATGTATCACCATTTTTGACGGTGTAATAGCTTACCGTCTGATTATTGCTTAAAATCGCATTTACGGCTTTCTGTACCGCATTGTAGTCGTACCCAGCCTCTGTTAACCTCTTTTTCCTGTCGCCATCATTACCCCACTTTCCTGCAATAACCTCATGAGCAACAGCATTGATAATCTTATCGTTACTCACCTGTGATGCCCTAACAAGCTTGTTGACTGCTGTCTGTACCTTGTTGTAATCATATCCGGCCTTGGTGAGCTTTGTCTTCCTGTCGGAGCCATCGCCCCACTTTCCGGCAAGCACTTCCTTTGCAATAGTGTTGACGGTCTTTTTAGCAGACGAGTTAGTTATCTTTGATGCAAGCTTCCTCCAGGATGCAGCACTTATGTAAGCTTTGTTAAGGTCAAGTCTACCCGAATACCCAGGTAGTACTCCCTCAGATGTATACTGTCTTATGATGCAGTTGTAAGCCCCCTCGTTCCATGGATGGGTTTGGTAGCCTGTACTATTAAAATCCGGATACTGAGCCACCCACAGATGATAGCCAGCTCCCTTGACTGCGTTCATTGCACTCTTCTGTATATATATAAGCGGTTTTACTCCGGTCACCTGATATATATAGTTGCACCACTGTAAGCACCACTCTAGGTCGTTAACACCGAACTGAGGGTTGTTATTAGATTCCCAATCCAACACAAGTATTCCTTTGCCTATGTACTTCTTTGCATACGCAAGAAAAAAATCGGCTTCAGATTTTACATCTCCACCATTAGCATAGTGATATATGCCAAGGAGCTTGTTCATCTGTAATATTTTGTTACAATGGCTTGTGAAATATCTGTTCTTGTAGTTTGTGCCCTCTGTAGCTTTGACAATACAAAAGTCAAAATCTATCTTGCTCAGGTCTATATCCCCCTGCCATGCTGATATATCTATTCCGTTCATGCGTCACACCTCGTTTCTTGCATACATTGCATACAAAAAGCACCACTTGAATTACAAAGTGGTGCTTCATGGGAAGTTTTGGCTTATTTATCACAACTTATAGTTTCATACAATATACTTATACCATATATTGTATGGAACTGTCAACACTTAACTATATATTGTGTATGAATTGTTGTTTTTAGTTTCTCATCTAATTGATTTAGTGCTCTTTTTTGTGCCTTTGAGCATCCTCTAGGAGTAATTCCTAGCTTTTGGGCAGTTTGCCTTACGCTTAGTCCGTCTATATATCTATAAATAAGCACTTGCCTATCTATGTGGTATGTAAGCATATTTATTATCTTACGTGCCTCGCACTTGAGGTCGTAATATTGATCAATAATTCTGTCAGTTTCTTTTTCAAGATCTATAGCTTTATCGACCAGGTCCATTATATCTCCATCGCATGAGGTCTGTACTTTTTCTTTAATGTTAACCGCACTTACACTGTATGCCGACATTTTTAAGTCATCTATTCTCCGAATCTTCCTGTCAATTGTATCATTTAGTATGTTTATTTGCTCTAGATACTCTCTTGCTTCCATCAATCAATGCCTCCTGAATGGATTATATGCTGCTGTTACAGTTCCGTATTTCTGTTTGTTTCCATATATCATGTCGCAAAGCCCTGCAACAGAGTCAACACCATCATCATGTTTGTTTTTTCCATCATATTTAAACGAGAAAATATTCTGAATAAACTTGTTGTACTCTTTGGTTCTGTGGTTCATATCAACAAAATATAATTTTCTGATGTCTGGAGCATGGTTTTTTATTCTGTCCACCTTGGATATTGTGTTTGGTGCCGGATCGTGTGTAGTATTCACTGCAACTCCAAGATTCTTCCATTCTTCTTCGCAAAGTGTCCTGTATTCTGAGGTTGTTTTTGTTTCCTCAAAATGTGCTTCTCCTGTCTTATTACCAAATCTTAGTAGATGACCGGCAAATCTGCTTGTTACTTCCGGAACTGTTATTTTCTTGTCTCCGTCGTTATATACAACGTCCGGGATGTAGAAGTCATTACCAAACTGGTAGCATATAGGCATTGATACATAGTCTCCGCCTCCATAAGCAGGGTCGCAATGGCTAAATATCCTATCGGGTACACCCTCAGGAAGCTCCGTTTCCGGATTATAAAATTGCATATTATCAGGTGTAAATAATGCACCAAGTCTTTCTATAGGCTCTTGCTGATCCTGTGCGAGCCACGATGCCATATCGTCGTTGTCCTCAAACGACGCTCTAATTCGTCTATAATCTTGGGTCGAATATCCAAGGTCGTAAGGATAATCAAAATTGCTTTCGTCGTTTTCGTCAAGTGCCGGAATAACAATGGCTCTCCATCTTACATCTTTGTACTCAACATTGGTTTCCAAAAGTTCCTTACGTCTTCCCTGAACATCCCTTGGCGCCCATCTTGTGCCCATATCTATAAGCTTCGCCTTGCGCTTAAGACGCTTCATAAAATTGTTATCAAACTTTCCCCAAACAGTTTCCTGTCTGTCTACACTCAAGGCTTCCTCAATTCCACTAAACAAATCATCCGCAACCGCAAGTCCGCTACAATCACACGCGCCATTCAGTGTTCCGTAAATACTTCTCATAGTAAACGTCGGGTATGTTTTTTTCCGGATAAGGTCTATCGTCAAGTCCTTTCCGTCTGTTATTATTTTATTCTCGATATTCTTTGGGAATAACTCTGAGTATGTGTAAGTCGGGTCTGTCATTAGCTCTATTAGTCCGTCATAAAATCCGCTTGTGATTTTGTCGGAGTACGCTGAGTAAAGATTCGACTTTTCTGGAAATTTTGAGCCGTACCACAAATAGCCCATTTTAACAATTTGAGTTTTACCAACTCTCGACGGACAATTTACAAATATTTCATCTAGTAAATCGTCTACAAGGTCTTGTATTCCTTGTGCCACTTGCTTGAGTGGGTTTACTCTAGGTTGATAAAATCTGTCTTTGTAGTATCGATTTTTCTCCATGTAAAACATGAAACTCTCAAAAATGCTTTCAGACTCAAACTTGAGCATTTTGTAGTATTTGTCAACCAAATCGTAAGGTGTACACTCTGCATCCTGCTGATAACGCTCAAGAGCCCATATATCACCGCCGGCATTTTTGATTACATAGTTGTTTATAATTCCCTTTGTTCGGTTAGATGTTATGTGGCCGTACTCAATATCCTTTTCCGTGTTGTATGCCACATTTACAGCGTCGCAATATGCGTTTATTACAGCTTCGTCCACACCTTTTCGCTTTATAAAATTTTCATAGCCATTTATGGCACTTATAAGCTCTTTGCTTGCCATTAAAAAAACACCCCCGCATTAAAGCAGAGGTGTCTTAACACTCTGCCTACAACTTTTCTAGGTTAGCGACTGAAACCAATTATCAGCCGGTATTAAATCAAAATATAAAATTTTAACTCGGTTTAAATCTATTCATGTCTATACAACATAGTTCTTATGATTATTTTTTACAGATGATAAGTTTGCGGTAATATACCCCATTGTTGTATCCAGCCTACTATGTCCAAGCAATCTGCTTACATCAACAATGCTCATTCCTCTATCAAGTGCAGTTGTCGCAGTAGTATGTCGGAAAATATGTGGCGTAACATGGGTTGATACACCCTGTACGCGTTCCATCATTTTTCTAACAACACTTTCTATTCCAGACTTCTTCAATCGGCTGTATGGTTTCTTTTCATAAACAAACAGTGCCGGATTATTATCTGTCCTAGTTTTTAAATAGTCTTTTAATGACACTTCCGCTTTTGCATTTAGATAACTTACTCTGTGCTTATCGCCTTTACCAAAAAGATATACTTCTTTTGTTTCAAAATTTACATCAGAAATATTAAGGCGTTCCAGCTCTGTTACTCTGCAGCCTGTACTGAACAACATTTCAACTATTGCTTTTTCTCTTTTTGTTTCGCATGATAATCTAATTTTTTCTAAATCCATCTGTGTCATGGATTTTCTGTGTTTCTTCTCATACTTTATCGGTTCAATTGTAATGGCAGGATTCTTACAAATGTATTCTTCAGCAGCCATCCAATTAAAGTAACTGCAAATGATTGTGCGTTTGCTGTCAAGTGTTCTGTTAGTTATACCATGCTCTTTCTGATACTGATACAGATATACACGAATATCCGCAGTTGTTATCTTCTCTGGCTTTTTTCGAACTGTCCTAAAGAAATCAGTGATAACCATAAGATATAACTGTAAAGATTTGTCAGATAATCCTGCTATTTTCTTTGCGACAATGTAATTCTGTACTGTTTCTGGCAAATCTGAGCCATACACAATGATTTCCGTCTTTCTTTGCTCAATTTCATAATTTGAAAGTACAATCTCGATTTGAGGAGCAATATCCCTTAATACTCCCGAATCAACGTAACTGTCAAGCAAAGTCAATAGTTCATTCTTTAATTTTTCCCTCATAACACTACCTCCACATCTTGCAAAATACCAAAATATAGAGTATAATGAGCATGTCAGCAATGACATCTGGGAAAGCCGTTCCAATCGCCAAACTGGGAAACGGCTTTCATTTTTTTATTTGCCTGCTTTCTTCAAGTAATCATAATATCTTAATAAAGCTGTCCTGATTGCGTCATTCTTGCCTTTTCCTGTCATTTCACATACGTTATTCAAAATTTCTCTTTCGGATTTGTCTACTCTGACAGTAATACGATAATCTCTTGGATTGTCAAGAGGCGGCCTACCTGTCCTTGCCAACATATTCACCTACTTTCATTTTTGGCTGTCAATATTTATATCTGTAATATAATATATGGATGTCAAAAAATCAATAGGTTTTTGTGTTTTTTTATCAAATTTTGATAAACTAACGTCTGCTTTAGTTTACTAACCTCTAATTACATTATTCCAGCTAGTACATTTTACATTAGCAGGAGTTGAATTGTAATTATAGGCTTGTGGCTCACTTTTTAATGAACATCCACACACGACCATTTCAGATACTTTTTCGGATGTGCCATGTCTCATAATAAGTGCTGATGTAGCAAAATATGAATTTTTGATAACAATTCTGCTTTGTGCATTGTCCCCATATGAATTATGGTATGATACATTAAAATATGCATCACCACCCGGATCAACAATTTCTCCACCAATATTTTCAAAATAGCAACCGTCTATTTCAATGTCGCCATGTACACCTAAACCGCCACCGATAGCCTGATGTGTTCCCCATGAACAGTTAGAGCTGTCATGGATAAAAGTACATCTTTTATAAATATTATGATATGTGTCATCCTGACCACCACGTTCATCATGTACGGAATATCTACAATTTGTAGATTCCACCCACGCATTTTCTAATGTAAACCCATATTTCCCACTATTAAACGGAGAAAAATATGTGTGTATATTTTCATTTGAACCAGTGTAATTAAAAATAACTTTTGATCCACTTGCAAAAATCACGTTGACTCTATTTTTTAGCCATATGCCGATCATACCATCTGATCCATCATAGTTATCAAGATATTCTCGCCCAAATTCTTGAACAAGGTCAAAAGTTTCAGCATCAACATACACAACAGAATCCATATGTTTTTCAGCTTCTTCGATTGCGGATTTTAATGTTTTTAATTTTCGCTTGCTACCACAATAATACACCCATTTTATATTATCTTCCGTTAAAATCGTTTCTGTTAGTTTACCAATAGTTATAAAAGTAAATGTAGCATAGCTATGATACATACAAAGATATATAAATTTTGCATTTTCTGGAACATATGATATAAATTCATAATCTTCAGTTTGGCTTGTTGTCTCACCATTATCTTTCATCAACACTTTATCGTTTTCATCGGTATAAACAATGCCTTTATATCCAAAATCTGTGTTGTTCACTCTACCTTTCCATTTTATCGACTTTACCTTCTGTGCATCCATTTTTATATACTTATCTGCCTGGTCTGTAGAATTTGATGTTGTAACATAACCAGTATTAGTATAAACGTAAACTCCTGATTGCACATTTTCGTCATTTATAACATCTAAATCTGAATAAATAATAATTTCAGGAATCGTAGATACAGTAGGAATTGAAGGCGAGTCATCATGTATAACTAATTTCGGTATATCAACAGAAATAGTTTCTCCAAGTGGATAATCAGATGTACTCCAGCCAACTACACAAGTTGTCCCTTTGATTACTACAACATCAGGAATACCACTTAACCATGTTTCATTGTTTTGTATTGTCCAGTAAATATATTTTGCATTTTCTGGCATAAGATAAACAAATCCATAATAATTCTCGTCTTTTACATTACTAGTAATATCTATAATGATACCATCTTCGTTCGTAACATATGAAAATCCAGAATTTGCCAACGAAAACGAATAATGTTTCTTCGGTTCTACTTCAATTCTAATATATGCGTATGTTGCATTGTTTCCGAATTCTATTGCACTTCCGACCGCACCACGTGGATATTTTCCAGAAATTGATTCTGTAGCAAGATTTTTTGTTCGAATAATATCCCCATCTAGGTCGTTTAAATCGCTCTTTAGCTCATCAATTTTATCCCCTGTAATTTTCGCAGGTGCAGCTTTGTTTTCATCAGTGAGTGTGCTGTCAAGACCGATAGGTTTTATCTCTGATTCCGATATTTTCTTGTCAATTTCCTTTTTCGCCAATACAAGGGCGGTTTCTGCTTTCATTGCCATATTTATCGCCCCCCTTACTGCTTGTACCACGTCTTTGTGGTCGCTTCGTACTTATAAAAATCTCCGTTATCTATGCAGTATGCAGAGCTTCCTGTCTTAAGGTTATCGTACTTTGGGAGCTTGTCTACATCCTTAGAAAGCAACTCGTAGTCGCGTAAATTTCCCTCACTTGTTGTACAGACAATACTTCCAAGGTCAGGCACTTCTTCTCCTGGGTTATACGTCTGTCCGTCTTGTTTTACAATGTTGTCGTATTTCATGTTATACCTCCATGTTTGTTTTTCGTGTTTTGAAGTTGAAAGGTGGGATTCGAACCCACATACCATAAGGTGTTTTGCCAATTAAACTACTTTCAAGATTAAGGTTGGGGTGAGTTATGAGTATTTATGGCCGGTGAGGTTCCGACCACTCGGATAGGTTGTGATTTGCACACAACATGGAATACTTCCATCGCACATTTCTGTGGGTTAATGAGTTTGCGGCAATCTGCTTATAACCATCAACATAATAGGCAATTCCTACAGGCCACTATAGCGTCTACCTATTCCGCCACTATCCACCGTCCATTTTATGTCTATGAGGACTGCATAGGATTTTGTATGTCTTTACTGACAATCAAGCATAGTGGGATGATGCTCGATAAAACCCACCGAGCCTTGTGACGGCTCTTTAATCAGCTTTCCGCTAGTGGGGGAAGGAGATGTTTACAAAAAAGAGTAAAACACCATTGGGCTATTGCAGGCCCAAGCAAGGGCGGTAGGAATTGAACCTACACATCCAGGAGTCAAAGTCCCGTGCGTTACCATTTCGCCACGCCCCTATTTTTCAGGCATATTGAATACCGTGTTGGAAAGCATTGTAGTTCTGCCGTACTCTCTGTTTAATACCTCGAAAACTTCAGATACTCTATCCTCGGAATTGTATACACCCAATATCACGCCTTTATTCTTTGCGTCAAAATCGTGTGCAATTATGCATGCACCCTCAACAGAAATTATACAGTTATCCATATTTACGGAATTTGCCTTATTCTGAGAAATTATTCTCATTTTTGAAGTCCTCCATTTCTCTGACGCTCATCCCAACTATGCCGGCTGAACCGTCACTGTCCGTATGCTTAAAATACTCGCCGTTTTGAGGGTACATATACCTAAACATTGCATAATTTGCTATGTCGCAAAGGTACTCGGTGTTTCCGGTTTGCTTAAACTTCTCAAGGCATCTCTCAAGCGAGCCTATGGCATCTACGTTTCCTGTTGCAAAATTCCTTGATGCTTTTCCATACTTGTAGTAGCTCTGACATATTAAGGCTTTGCGTTTATCGTCAAAGGACTTCGAGTAATCCGTTTTAAGTATCTCTTCACTACTCATCCCATTCACCTTCAAAATCTATGCACACATGATTTGGCTCTATGTAGTCCGCAAAATACTCGCTATCATCATTATCGCAAACCATACAGTCTCCTTCGTAAGTCATATGTTTACAGTTTGCGCATTTTGTTTTTCCACTCATATGTCGCCTACCTCCCTATGGTTAGCTCTGAAAATATCAAATCCATTTGGATAACGACTTATGAGCTTGTCCACGTTTGTTTCCATCACATCATCAAGTGTAAATCCGCAGGCATCACATATAAGTGCCACATACCACATCACATCACCAAGCTCACGTTTAAGATGTTCATGGTTAAAACCTTTTTCGTGGAAGATTGACTTCTTGACCATGTCGGCTACCTCGCCAGCTTCTCCGGTCAGCCCTAAAACTCCATTTATGAGGTCGCCACTCTTATATGCCGGAATCTCAAGACAGTTTTTTAGCCTATCTGTGCTATTTCCATCATTTGTACGCATAGCATATTTCTGAAAATCATTGCCAGTCATACACATATCTCCTGAATATTAAATTTTTAATCATTAGTTGGGAATTTCATCCGAAGTTTAGAAATGTTGAATTATTAGATACGTTTAGTATATCAGCTGTTATTTGATGTTTCAAGTAGATTTATGGGGCTTTTTAATTTAAAAAGTGTTTTGGGGGCTTAATAGGGGCGTGTGGGTGATCTATTTACACCCCCTCCCCCGGGTCCATGCTCCATCGTTAGCACTCACATGTATTACATGCTAATATTGTTTATATTGTTCACACAATTTGACAATAGCTTTGTATTTATTCGCAAAACCCACGTTTTCCGCAATTATAACATATTGCTAATCCTCTGAGCCCTTGATTTTACTGGCTTTCGAATTGTCTGAATTTTTGGATACACTTCTAACAGTGGTTTGCTCTGTTAGATCTATTGTATTGTTTGAATTGTCTATGGTTTCCGTGCAATTCAACTGCGGTAATTCGGCAGCAGTTAAAGCGCGAACGCTTCCGCCGTCTCTCACTCCTGGCATATTCCAGCCGAATTTCTTGTTAGCAATCGCCATATGTGCGACCGGATTCTTGTTGCTCCAGAGTTTGGATTCGAGGCTATTTTCATATGCGGTTTTGAGTTTTTTATGTAAATTGCAACTCGAATCGCTTAGCTTAGCCTCTCCCATCCCCCAGTATGAAATAGTATCTTCATTTATTCCGGTCAACTGAGCATATCCATATATTGTACAACCTTTATTATACACATCACATAAATATATATATATATCTGCAATATTATCTAATAAATCGAAATCATACGAATTACAATTAGATTTATTAATATTATACATTACACTGTCAATATTATCATTATTAACATATCCTTCAAGTGGTTTATGTAGCTTTAATATATCCTTGGTTGGAAATAGGTTCCAGCGCACGAAGGTAAGCGCTGCGTACCATTTGGATTGTGGCTCAGTGCTCATGTCGTCAATATTGTGCTCGCTACAAAACTCCTGTATATATATATCTATCTGATTCAATAAATCTCCTCTATCCATATCCATATATTATATATATCTCCTTTCTGTAAGTGTAATTAAAATACATAAAAAAGCCAACCAAATATATATATCGTTGGTTGGCTTATATATTGACTATATCTAATTGATTGGATGTGGTCAAGTTATATTTACTTAAAAGACCTAATAACCCTTGAAATAGATTCAGGCCCAACACATCCGGCTTCCAGATCTGCGCCTGCCACTCTTCCAGATCCGACGTAGAAGCTCGCCCTTCTGCTCTTCTCGGAGTCTGTCAACATGTAGTATATTATCGTGTATATGTAGATAGTCTATTTTTGTGCATTTGTTTTCCTTTTATATTCCATTATCTCCCACGGCTGGCAATTAAGCAGATTGCACAGATTCGCCAATACTTCACAAGTTACATTTTCATTTTTTGTAAGCTTTGCGACCGTATTTGAATGTATCCCGTTATTTTTCAGCCACTGCTTATTGTAGCCCTTTCTTTCCATCAGTTCCCAAAGCCTGGAAAAGTCTATTATACCATTCTCCCCATACGGTCTTTTGTTTATTGTTCCGCTCAAAAAAATCAACTCCTTTCTATTGATATATGATAGTAGATTTTTTTCAAAATGTCAATGTCTATTATTGTGTAGCAAATATTACAATAAACACAATTATGAATAGTCTATTTTTGTGTATTGTGTATATTTACATTCTATCTATTATCGTGTATTATAATATCAACAAGTAAATAACGCTTTGACAATTCCACGCTACAAGCGGTTGGCGTTGACTAGCTCGGCGCTGGTCGTTTGGTGGATAGCAGAGCAAGACAATAAACGGAGGTATAACCCATGAAAGAGAGAATAATCGAATTAGAGAAAATTTTAGAAGCTGTTTGTGGCACTTATGAAAACAATTGCAGCAAGTGCCCACGCAAGGCAGAATGTGAAGAGTATTGCAAGCTTTCACAGATTGAAGAAATAGTTAATTTGTAGGAGGTGTAAATATATGGATACAAGAAAATTAGATATGATATTTTTAATGGCAGTTGAGAACGGAAAAAATTTGACATATGAGGAAATAAAAAAATGTGCTGAAATGTATTCTGCTCGCTCTCTTTGGTACTTGTGGCAACACACCAAAAGATACAGAAAATATATAAGCAAATAAGCCGAAACGCTCCAAGTCGGAGCGTCAGCCGGTGGATGGTCTCCCGGCTCTGATGATGGCAGACCGACAACAAAAGAAAGGTGAAAGGTGGTAATTATGAAGAAAACAATAACAACAAAAGACACATTCGGAAAATTAAGAATTTATGAAGTAGTTGGAAAGATTCCTTCAGGTTTCTTTGTTTGGAACATTGGCGGCAACATGGGCGATGATGAATATATTCCAATATGCGAAGATTTACACCCAGGAGACAAAGACAATTTCGAAATAAACCCGGATACAATAAAAGCGATTAAGTTAAGCGTTGAAGAAGTAAAGGCATTAAGAAAAGCCGCAAGCGTTGGAATTAACAGCAAGAAAGCAGCAGAAAAGGCGTTAAAGAGTAAGCGCCGCGGATATTGGAGCGACAGAAAGAGATCAGAAGCAGAAAAAACAATAGACATATTCGAAAGAATTACAGCATAACAGCAAGAAAGAAAGGCTTTTAGAGGGGCGGGTCGGTTCCGCTCCCTTGCTTTACCTCATAAGAGGACAATAAAAATTGAAAGGTGGTAATTTTATGATAATTGACAAGAAAAAGATTAAAAACCCTTATTTATTGGCATATCTAAAGACTTTTAACATCAAGGACGGCGAAGAAATAAAAAATTATGATTTTATGTTTTGGATTGATAAGAAGCACACAGAATATAGAAATATTCACAATATGCCGGAACATATAGCATTAAATAATGAACAAGTAAAAGACTTTTGCATTTTTATCGGTTTGTAATTCTTCCCGCATCTGGTCGGCAGCTTTGCCCGGTTCGACTCCGGGATGTGGATTTGTTCCAGTAGGGATATGATTATAAAAAGTGAAAGGTGGTATTTATTATGATGACATTAGAAGAAGCAAAGGAATACACAAGGGAAGCATTGCAACCATATTACACAGATGAAGAAATCGAAAAAACTGTAAATGGTTATATTTCTGTTGTTCGTCCGGGTGTTGTCCTTGCAGAATCAAACGCCGGCAAAATAGAGATTTTTTTATAATTCTTTCCGTCATCCGTTCAGGCGGTCGGCAGGGTTCGAAGCCCTGCGGCGGATTTCCCTTTTGGGGCAAATTTAATATAAAGGAGTGTTGAAAATATGGAAATTTTAGCAACTGCACGCCACGGAATGGGCGGAGAATTTAAGCTTGTAAAAGTAAGCGATGATTTTTATATGTACGGAACACAGAAAGAATTTGATTCTATTTTCGGCGTATCTGTCGACCGTTGCGGAACTCTTGTGGAAGTATTGAACCATTGTTTGAGCATTTCGGAGTTGTGCAAAAATAACATAACAAAGTATAAAGCAGAAAAAGAGAAAAGCAAAAAGCCAGAAGGATGGCAACTATTAATTGATTACGAGAAAAGTGAACTTGACATGCTCTTACTTTTTGCCGAAACATTAAAAAGCATTTAGGGCGGTATATCTGCCCTTTTTGCCGCGGCTGGCGCCCTTGCTTCGGCTTGCGTGGGTTCGATTCCTGCGGCGGTAATTCCGCAATAACGCAACGCAAACGGCTATATTAGCCTGTTTTGTTATTTGTCAATCATTTATATTCTAATTGTTTGCAATGCGTGAAAATCGGCTTTTATGCCGTTATTGTGGCAGTTTTTGGGGATGCTGTAATATCTCCATGCCACGCCGGCATAATAGGCGATGGAACAGAGCAACGGCGCAACCATGCGCACGGCTTGAATTGTTGGAGCTTGTGCATCTCCAAATAAAAACAGATTGCACACGGCAAGGCCGCCGGAAATGTCAAAAATAGTGATAAGGTGGTGATTTTATGCAAAATGGTTTTATTGCGAAGCCGTGCAACTTTCAAGGCGTTCCAGGGTATACAATAGATCAGTACTATAACGGGCGTGTTATATGCTCTCAATTTGTGCCTAAATCGTCTTTCGATCACTTTTGCAAGGTTGCCGGCATAAATCCAAAAATTGAGGAATAAGCGGACATAGTCCGCTTGTTTGGCGTGTTTTACTGCAGACACATCATTAATACAATATATAATACTGTATTTTGTGTGGTCTTGGCTC
>JAEDEG010000198.1 GCA_016293435.1 Clostridia bacterium | reverse complement strand
ATCTGTACCGCACCTTCAAAAACGGCGTTTCGGATTATCAGATAGAAAATTTCAAAGAAAAACTGTATAACGGAACGGCAACAAGAGCTGATATTACAAGGCTGACGCACAGGCTCGGCGATGAAATCGGCAAGGTGTACGGCTGGGAATTTCCCAAAAAACAAAAACAAGAAATTTTTGAAAGATAATCGAAACTATTGTATAATAAAAGTACAGAAAAAGGAGCGTGATTTTTATGATGACAGCGAAAATAAATTTTATTACAAATAACTTGCTTGTGGATATGACTTGCAGAGAAAACGAACTCCGCAGCAGCTTGCAGAACATCGGAATACTTATTGTGCCGAATATGATATACCTCGATAACCGCCGCACACTTCAAATTCAGCTTAACGCAAATGATGAGGTCGGCGAAATCGTGAAAACGCTTATCAATACCGAGCGTGATACTCTCGGAACGGTTCAAAGGCTGTGTCGGAGCGTGTATTGCTTAAATGCAAAACACCGTGCGGAGCTTATCGAAATGATAGAAAACGGCGAAATCACAACCGCCGCCGAGGGCATTGAAATGGCAAAGCGGCTTCGTGAGCCTATGCAAATGTGCAGATAAAAAATAAATTTACAATTAAAATCGCACGAAAATGTTGACTTTTTCGTGCGATTTGTGTATAATAATAGTGTAATAAAGGCGAAAGGAGTTTTAACTATGTCAATTACAGCTACCGAATTAAAGCAAAATCTTGGTCGTTATTTGCTGATGGCTGCGACGGAAGATGTTTTTATCACAAAAAACGGAAAAGTTGTAGCGAAGCTGTCAAACCCCAACCAAGACAGAGTGAATATGGCAAAATCTCTTTTTGGTGTTCTTCCGCAGGATATTACACTTGAAGAAGCTAAAAACGAGAGGATTGATACTATATGAGAGTTTTGGTTGATACCTGTGTTATCGTAGATGCACTTCAAGACCGTAAGCCTTTTTCGGATAATGCAAAAACAATATTTTATGCGGTCGCAAATAAACAAATCGACGGGTATATTTCCGCAAAATCAATAACCGATATTTATTATATCGCCCACCGTGCAACTCATAGTGATGAAAACACACGAAAGATTTTGAAAACATTACTCGGACTTTTTGATATTCTCGACACGGCAGCCATTGATTGCAGAAAAGCATTGTCCTCTGACATTACCGATTATGAAGATGCCGTTATGTGCGAAACAGCCGAAAGGTGCGAGGTGGACTGCATTGTAACAAGGAACGAAAAGGACTATAAAAAATCTAAAGTAAAGGTATTATCTCCGGGCGAGCTTGTGAAATATTTGGAGGAAACCGAAGATAGCTAAAAATTAAATAAAATTATATCAGAGCATTGAAAGCACAAATTTCAATGCTCTTTTTCTATGCAAAAAAACAAAGGAGCGATAAAAAATGAATGATGATAAAAAACAATTATGCCCGAACTGCAAAACAGGTGCGGACATATTGAAACTCGATCCGCACGAGCCGATGTGTCCGTATATGGAATTTCATAACGGGCAGACTTGCACAAAATATGTGCCTGTCGAAAAAGATAACGGCTAATAGCAAACAATCTACGGACGGAGGTGTTTATCATATATACATATAAAGATTTACAGATTATGCAGAGCTGGTCGCTTGAAAGAAAAGTACGGGTTACACAGCTTCGCATAATGGAATGGTACAAGCATTTTAACGGAAAAGTTAAGGTGTCGTTTTCCGGCGGCGTAGATAGCCTTGTACTTTTAGACCTTGCAAGACGAATATATCCCGAAATCGGAGCAGTATTTGTAAACACAACAGTGGAATATCCCGAAATTGTTAGGTTTGTCAAAGGCTTTGATAATGTGGATATAATCACACCAAAAATGAATTACACTAATGTTATAGAAAAGTACGGCTATCCCGTTATTTCAAAAGAGGTATCAAATTATATACACCGTGTGAAGTCATACGACGGCTGCTATGAAGCATATAAACAAGGCTTGCACTTAAAACCTGCGGAATGGATAAGAGAAAATTTTTCAACCGTCCCGTTTGCGTTTTGGAAATGTATGCTCGGCTTATCACATAAAACGGCGGATACTTTTCTGCAAACGGGTGTGTTGCCGCAAAAGGCAAGATACTATATTCCTAAACAATGGCAGCATTTAATCGACGCACCGTTTAAGATAAGCGATACTTGTTGTTATCACTTGAAGAAAGCACCCGTAAAAAAATATCTGAAAGATACGGGCTGTGTGAATATAGTCGGAACACTTGCGGAGGAAAGCAAACTGCGTGAATATGTATGGCGTAAAAACGGTTGTAATGCTTTTAATTCCGCAACACCGAAATCGACACCGCTTTCCTTTTGGACTTCACAGGATATTATGCGATATTTACAAATAACAAAAATCCCGTACTGCTCAATATACGGTGATATTGCAGAGGAAAACGGAGTATTGCGGTTTACGAGGTGTCAGAGAACAGGCTGCACAGGCTGTTTGTTTGGTTGCCAAAACGACGGAGAGCCAAACAGACTGCAACAGCTTAAAATAACACACCCGAAAATATACAACTACTTGTTTGACAAACTGAATTATAAAGAGGTATGCGACTATATAGGTCTTGCATACTGACAAATTGGAGGTGAAATCAAATGGCAAGCAAGCTGCAATACATCTGTGCTTTATCAGATGAAGTTGGCAAAAGCCTATCCGATTATGAGAAATGGACATCATTTTTGAAAAGTGCGGCGTGGCAATACAAATATCCGTTTCAAGACCAAATCTTGATTTATGCCCAGCGACCGGACGCAACGGCTTGTGCGAGCATTGATATATGGAATAAACAGTTAAAGTCTTGGATAAATCGTGGTGCAAAAGGTATTGCCCTGCTCCGTGAGGGTGACCGAGGACAATATCTTGACTATGTTTTTGACATTTCCGATACGCACAGCAATAACGCTCCGGTAAGGCTTTGGCAATATAACAGCCGTTTTGACGGCGCTATTATCGAAACGCTTGAAAATTCTTTTGGTGAACTGAAATCCAAAAGCAGTATTACGGACGCTGTTATCAGTGCAGCACAAAATGCAGTCGAGGATAGCAAAGCCGACTACCTTTCAGAACTCAAATATGCAAAAGAAAACAGCTTTTTGGACGGCTTGGACGAATTAAATATTGATGTTGAATTTCAGCAGACGGCGGAAACAAGTATTGCATATACGGTATTGCAAAGGCTCGGAATCAACGCTGACGAAGTGTTTGAGCGTGAGGACTTTCCGCATATTATGAACTTCAACACAATTCCGGCACTTTCGGTTTTGGGTATAAAGATATAAAGCCAATAATGGCTGATTTAAAGTAAGTATATGGTGCTGTCAGCGAAGAAGCTGCATTGTATGCGCTTGAAGAATTTAA
>JAEDEG010000197.1 GCA_016293435.1 Clostridia bacterium | reverse complement strand
CAAAATATTGTCAGATAAAGCTAAGGAAAGGAGCATACGTTAATGGAAAATAAAAACGTTTTAACTTACAAGGGTAAGATGCTGCTCAGAAAAGGCAATGAAATTTATTATGGTAATCCCGGCGAAAAATATATGGTGCTTTTCAGGATAACGGAAAATGAAAAGCTCAAGGATATAACTCTTGCCAAAAAGGTTATAATTGAGCTTCGCACAAACAGCGAAAAAAGCTCGGTTTTAATCAAACAGGCAGAGCGTGAGGGACTTTATAAGGCTTTTGATATAGGCTTTTTCTGGCTTGAAGATGCACTTGAAAATTATTAAAAATCCGGGCGGTATAGAGCCGCCCGATATATGTGCCCGTAGCTCAGTGGATAGAGCACCGGCCTCCGACGCCGGGTTTGCGTAGGTTCGACTCCTATCGGGCATACCAAATAAGAACCGTAATTTTGATACAAAGTTACGGTTCTTATTTTTTTGCCAGAAAAGTCTTTAACAATGGGATTTTTGCAAAAAGAAAAGCTTCGGAGTAATGGATGTTTTGCTAAAATCAGAGCATTTTCAGCCACTTGCTGCTCGGTGCGTTCACTCTGACATTTTTCTCACAAAAAATATGCACCGCTTTTGCCTATTTTTTAGGTCAAAAGCGGTGCATTAAGAAGCATACTTAAAATGTTATATCAATTTACTTATCTCAGGGCGATTGCATGTTGACTCCAATTCCATTTCTTGTTTTGTATTATTGGATAATAGGATTTTTTCCATAATTTCAAGAGTATGCAATCCTACTTTACTATTTGCACAATTTGCTTGAGTTCCGTTAATAAGACAATATGCCATATCGGCTACACCTAACCCTCTGGAATTATCCGAAAATCGGTTTATTAGCGGAAATGAACGAAATTCAGTATCAAAGCTTTGTTTGAGTAAGACCTCACCGCCAAAACAATTAGGGTCAGGCACAATTATACTACCTTTTGTTCCATAAACCTCAATTTTTGATAAACCGGTACCATAAGCATCAAAAGATGTTATTAAATTACCAATAGTTCCGTTGGCAAATCTCAAAAGTCCATTTACATGTGTGTCAACATCAACCTCAATGAATGTCCCACGCTTAGGTTCACTTGTGATTTTTCGTTTTCTGCGTAAACAATTACTCATTCCGCTGACACTTTTTACAGAACCGATTAGATTTATTAATGCTGTAATGTAATATGGCCCCATATCAAACAGTGGTCCACCTCCTTTTTTATAATAGAACTCAGGAGACGGATGCCACGATTCATGCCCTGGACACAGCATAAATGCTGTAGTTCCGACAACATCTCCGATTAGACCATCATCTATTATTTTGCGTGCCGTGTGAATCCCTGCCCCCATAAACGTGTCAGGAGCACATCCAAGTAACACACCTTCCCTAAGTGCTAACTCCACCAGTTCCTTGCCTTCGCTGTATGTGGATGAAAGCGGTTTTTCCACATATGTGTTCTTCTTTGCTAAAATGGCTTTTTTACAAATATCATAGTGCGAGGAAGGCGTTGTAAGATTCAAGACAATATCAATATCTTTATTGGCTAAAATATCTTCAAAGGACATAACCCTTGTGTTGTATTTATTTGCTTTCTCTTCAGCTTTAGTATTATCTAAATCACAAACGGCATAAACATTTACATTCTCAAAAACATTTGTCAAATTGGATAAATATATATCGCTTATCTTTCCACAACCTATAACCGCAACATTTTTTCTCATAACTATTCACCCCTTTTTGTTGCCCAAAGTAAGCCACGCTTCATCATTGTTTTGACTTGTGGGATATCAAAATCTTTATAATTATGTCCTATTGAAAGATAAAATATATTACCTTTTCCCCATTTTTTAGTAAATAAAATCGGCATTAAAACTGTTCCGTTGGAAATATGAGGACCGTCCGCCACCGGAAATGTAGTTGTTGCATAAATCATAGCTGCAGGATCTACATGCATATAATACTGTTCGCCACAATATTCAAAGTCAGACAACCCCTCTGTAAACGGATTATCATGTTTTAGATTAACCTTATATACCACATCATTGTTTCCGGGATGTGCAACCCATTGTGCACCTGTCATAAATTGCCATGTGGTGTCGTCTCTGAAAGTATCGCACATTCCACCGTGACAGCCTGCCATTCCAGCACCATTGCTGACTGCCTTTGATATATTATCCGACTGTTCCCGGGTAATGCTACCCATTGTCCACACCGGAACAAATAAGTCAATATTTGCAATGTCTTCATAAGCATCCAAAACACTCAAATTATCGCTTGTGGTAACATTATATCCCTCCTCTTTCAGCATCTTTTCAAAGACAGATGCCGTTTGTTTAGGGGTATGACCCTCCCATCCTCCATAGAAAATAAGTGCATTTTTCATTGTTTCTTTCCTCCAATTTTTAGGTTTGTATTAATTTTATTATATTATAGTTATGTTTTCAACGGAAAAAGACTTGAAAAAGCAGTCAAAATTTGATATAATTATTTAAAAGTAATGAAAAGAGGATAACGGTATGCTGTTCGAAATGAGGATTGAAGATATCCATGTAACTAAATGTCGCAGTTTTGATTTCCCGTATCACTTGCATAATAATGTCGAAATACTGATTTGTACGAGCGGTTCATTCAATATTATATGTAACGATCAGGACAGAATATTAAACAGAGGAGATATAATGATAGCCTTTCCCGGAGATGTGCATGCGTACCATAAAACAGACTACGGCGAAGGCATAATGATTATTTTTAATCCTAATATATCCGAATTGATTTCTGACCTTTTTATGAACAGCGAGTACGAAAATTTCGTAACGAAAAAAAGTGTAATTCCTCTTGCTGAGGATCTATTGCATAATTCTACAAATAGTTCAAGTTTTACTGTATTATACGGATATTTGCATGTAATTACAGGCATGATACTAAGAAAATCTCAAACGGAAAAGAAAAAACGATGTATAAATACCTATAATTCTATTATTGAATATATTGCATTTAACTTTACTGATAAGATTTCCTTAAAAAGTATATCTCAACATACAGGTATCAGCCAAAGCCATATATCCAGAATTTTTTCTACAAAAATCAAAGGCGGATTTAAGAATTATATAAACCTTCTGCGTATAGAAAAGGCAAAAATTCTTCTGAAAACAACAGACAAAGCGATTAATGAAATTATGTTCGAGTCAGGTTTTTCCGACCAATGCACATTCAACAGAGTATTTAAACAAAAGATGAATTGTACCCCGAAGGAGTACAGAAAGCAGGAAAAAAGTGATGTTATGGAAAATATATTTATGCACAATCATAATGTATAAATAAAAAAGTTTTTCTGTGAAACTTTTTCCTAAGGCAAATGCATCGCATATTTTATTGTATTAAAATTAAGCGTCAGTGCCAAAT
>JAEDEG010000050.1 GCA_016293435.1 Clostridia bacterium | reverse complement strand
TTTATGAGGGAAAAGACGGCGATGAAAACGGAGCCGCAGGTGTATACAGAGACGGCCCGATTACAAATATTACGGTTAGTAACCGTTCGTCAGCATATATTTATATCAGCACATCCGCACTGGCTCTCACCGGCAGGGTGATTTTAGAATATGACATCAGGGTTGACGGGGGATGCGAATGCGGAATAGAAACCAAAAATGCTCAAAACCAGTTTGGTACGATAGGTTCATCGAGATTGTTTGCGGCAGACGGATATATAAAAGACACGGATTTTGAATACAAAAAAGGCGAATGGATGCACGTGAAGCATATTGTGGATGTGCCAAACGGAGTTGAGGATATGTGGATAGACGGTGAGCAGGTGTATGACAAAAGATCTCATACAAGCTCAACCCCCACTAACCGTATTATGATTATCCGTTTTCAGGCTTTTGTATACGGAACACAGGAGCCTTACGGTTTTGCTTTAGACAATGTATATCTTGCTCAGCAAAATGTGTATGAGGGATTTTGGAATGTAAGCTACAAAAATGATGATGGTGAATTTGTGATTGCCGAAAATGATGTAGTAAAGAACAGTAATTCAGAGCTGAAATTCGATGTCAACATTCCATACTATTCTCTCAATCAGACCACAATGCCCAGAATTTATTGCGGAAACAGAGAATTGGAGCTTGAGAGTGCAGAGCTCGACGAAAATGCAAACCTTATCATAAAGCTCAAAAATTTGCTTCCCGAGCAGGCGAATCTGTCAATCGTGACCACGGTTAAGTATAAAGACGGATATATCGATGCAAAAAAGTATTTTTCTGTGTATGATGCAAGCTATGATTCATCGGATATTCGGTGTCGGATTTTGTCGCCCGTGTTCGGAGATGTTCTGGGCTACGGTGACCGTATGGAAGCGGTGCTTACCGTTTCCGATTCACTAAAGTTTGCCGATTTGTATATTGATGATAAGCTCCAGACTCCGATTACTTTGGGAACGGGAGATAACGAAACCTATACCGTACCGTTTGGGTGCGTCGGTTTTGGAAGTCATATTCTCAGACTTGAAGCCACCGATTTTGACGGCAACATCTATTCTCACTCGGTTGCGTTTGAGACGGAGCATTACGGAAGTCGGATGATGGAGGATTTTGAAAGCAATATTTCTGCCGGTGAGCATCCTCGTATACTTTTGTCGGCAGATGACGTGGAATATATTCTACAAAAATCAAAGTCAGACGGTGATATGTCGTATGCTGTTGCAAATGCTGTTTCATCGGCTGAAAACTTGTATAAATCCAATTTCAAGTTTACTGACAACTGTCCCGATGACCAAAAACAAAGTCAGGCAACGCAATTTCAGCAGTATATGGAAAGGCTTGCATTCGGCTACCTTGTTTCGGGAGAAGAAAAATATGCACAGCGCGGCGTGGAATATATGGAACATTTTGCCTCGTGGGAAAATCTCGGAATTACCGTTTCCAATCTCACAACAGGTCACTATGCTATGGGCATGGCAATGGGCTATGACGCATTTTATGACTATATGCAGTCCACAGAAGAGCTCCGCCGGTCGGCGGCTTTGATAAAGGATGCTGTACGCCGTATGCCCTACGCCGACACGATAAAATCCTACAACGGTGAACTCCCCCCACGTTGGACAGGAATCCGCGACAACTTTTCGGGAGTTATAGGCGGTGGTATGATGGCACTTGCTCTTGCCTTTGCAGATGAAGAGGATATGAGGGAAGAGTCGGAATATCTTATGGGGTGTCTTATAAAATCCAACGAAATTGCCGCTTCGATGTATTATCCCGACGGCGGATTTTTTGAAGGTCTCGGATATTCGGAATATCTGCTGAATAATCTTACAATAGCAATAGAGGCACTCTTTATATGCTGCGGCACAGACTATAATCTGGGCACATATGGAGGATTTGCGGATATGGCAGATTTTTTCACCTATATGCAGACAGATCGTCAGGGAATGAATTTTCACGATAGTGCAAAAGAACTGGCAAGCTCATATTTTCCATACTGGACAGCATACCGCTACAACAAAACAACCCCTCTTGTAAAAGCTCTTGTAAACAATTCCGGAACTCCGCTGCGGAGAATATTTTACACAAGCAAGGCACGTGATGCCCTGGGTGAAATAGACACAAGCGGTGTTTGTCCCGACAAATATTTTTATTCGGCAGAGTGCGGCTCGTTCAGACGGAGCTTTTATGAAACCGACAGCACCTTCTGTGGATTCCACGCCGGAAGAACAGGCATAACTCACGATATGCTCGACCTTGGAGAGTTTATGTTTGAGTCGGAGGGGGTAATGTGGGCAATCGACCTTGGCGGTGACGATTATTCACTTCCGTCATATTTCGGCAAAAACGGCTATCGGATATACCGAAAACGCCCCGAGGGAGAAAATTGTTTGGTTATCAATCCAAAAATAGATTCCGACACATACTACGGTCAAAAAATCGGTGCACGTTCGCGTCTGACTCAATATGTGTCGAAAAACGGCGGTGCAATGGCGGTGTATGATCTTACCGATGCATATGACCGTGATGTCAATTCATACAGCCGCGGCTATTATTTCGGAGACGGCCGCAATACATATACCGTTCAGGATGAAATAAACCTCAAAGGCACATCAGAGCTCTATTGGTTTATGCACACCTATGCGGATATAGAGATTGCCGACAACAAGACAGCCGTTCTTACTCAAAGCGGAAGGTCGCTCAAGGTGCAGGTTTACTGCGATGCACCCGGATATGAGCTTTGCGTAATGGAAGCAAAACCGCTCGAATCATCGCCCGTTGTGGCAGGTCAGGCAGAAAACACCGGTGTTACAAAGCTCACGGTACATATTCCCGAAGCAGATGGCAATGTAAACATCAGTGTAAAACTTATTCCGCAAAATGAAAGCTACACTCCCACCGACCTCAGTTTTGAGCCTATAGCTGAGTGGGGAGTGCCCGAAACTTCGGAAGATATTGAGGCTGTTTTATCCGATGTATACATTTCACCCGAAAGAGATTTCTTTGCATCGGTGCAGATTCCGCAAAACAATCGTGGTGCATACATAACAATAAACGGCAGACGCTATGCAGAACTTGAAAATTTGCCGGGCGGAGTAAGTAAGACGATGCCTGTGCGGATAGATGACAATCTGAGTGCTGATGTTGAAGTTGTGCTTAATGTTATATCCGGAAACGGAGCAAAGACAGAACGAAAAAAAACCGTAAATATCTCACAATACAAAAAAGAAACGATTTTTTCAAACACTCTTGCAAACTACAACGGCCAAAATATTTATTTTGCGGATAACTGGCGGTTTTACCGATACGGAGACGGCATATCCGACGGCGAAAGTTATACAATAACCTCCGACGGCATGAGCGAAATCACACTCGGCTACCGCAATGACCTGGTGGAAAAAGCTCTTAGGGGAACTGTGATATGTGTGAGCTGTGATGTCAAACTCTCAAACCTTACGGGAATTGTTAATTTTGAATTTTTAAACAGTGACAAAGAATGGTACGGCAGCGGTATAAGGGTTATGGATCACGGAGCCGTCATATCCGGCGGAACTTACAATAAAGACCATTGGTATAATCTCAAAGTATATGTCGACACGCTAAACGGCACACTTTATTATTACGTTGACGGCAAATGTGTTTACAAATATGTTTCGGAGCTGATTGATTCATTCCTTTGTGTCAAACTGCAATACATTAGCGTACAAAGCGGTTCTCAGATTTCATACAAAGATTTTGATATAACCCGTTTTGATGCTGATAACTCATTGCCAAGGCTTTCGATTAGTGCAGCGGAAAATTCACTGCGAAATACGGTTGTATTTATCGAAGACTTTGAAATGTATGGGGAAGAAATACGATTTATAACTGTATTTTATGATGAATCCGGAAAAATTTTGAACCTGATACCTGACAAAAAGACCGTTATCCAAACTGAAGCAGCATTTGTCAATTCGACGACTATCCCGGAAGAAGCGGCATATGTCAGAACCTTTGTTTGGAGTTTTAATCTGAAACCGTTGGCACTTAGCCGATATTACATATAGCAAAAAAAGGAGATGCATTTATTATGTCAAAAAAATTAAGAATGGTGGTTATCGGAGCAAGTCTGATAGGGATAGGTAACGTGTATATTAAAAACATTATCGAAAATGACAGAGCCGAATTTGTTGCCCTTTGTGAAATTGATCCCGAAAAACTTCAGGGATTGGCAGAGCGTTACCATTTGTCGGACGATATGTTGTTTACCGATTATAAAGAGCTTCTGGCAAAGGGCGGTTTCGATGCGGTATGTGTGTCAACAGCCGATCAGGTGCACGCACAGATAGCAATAGATGCTATGAGGGCAGGGTATGACGTTCTTTGTGAAAAGCCTATGGCACTCAAGGCGGATGAATGCCGCAAAGTGATTGAGGCAACCAAAGAAACCGGAAAGAATTTTATGGTTGGTCAGATTTGTCGATTTACTCCGTCATTTGTTCTTGCAAAAAAGATGGTCGACAACGGCGAAATCGGTGACTTGTTTTATATCGAATCCGAATATGCTCACAAATATTCCAATGTCAACCAAGGCTGGAGAGTTGAGGATCCCGACAGAAATGTTGTTGTAGGAGGCGGATGTCATGCTGTTGATCTTATTCGTTGGTTTGCAGGCAATCCGTCGGAGGTGTATGCGTTCGGCAATCAGATGCGTTGTGACAAATGGCTCTATGATGATACCACCGTTGCAAGTATGAAGTTTCCAAACGGTATTGTCGGCAAGGTAATGGTTTCGGGCGGATGCATAAGAGCATATACAATGAGAACAGTTCTTCAGGGTACAAAGGGTACAATCATAATGGACAACACCTCCCCCACAATAACCTTATATAAAGATGATTTTATGGGACTTGAAAAATATTATGATGTTGCGATGTATCGTATTGAACACAATATTCCCGTAGAAATCAACAATCACAATCTTACTTCCGAATTAAACTACTTTGTAGACTGCATTCTCGACGGCAAAACAATTGAAATTGACGGCGTTCAGGGCTGCAATACCGTTATTGCCTGCAATGCAATTGTTGATTCATCAATGACCGGAAAGAAAATAAGACCTATATATGTTGAATAAGTATTATAGATAGATATTTTTTATAAATTGAGAGAAACATGTATATTGAAAATTGTTTATATTGATGATAAAATTAAAATGTAATATGCTTGCCTTTGGAATAGTCAACGGCAGCATCCAAAAAGAGAGGAGATTTAAAATGAAGGTTATTAAAAAGAGCGCAATAATGACGCTTTGTATCATTATTATAATCTCATCTATGGCGATAACAGCTTTTTCTGCAACTACCAAGACAGAAATCAATAACGCAGTAGTAGCCAATTTTACTGCAGCAGGCTTCCCCACAAGTCCGAGAGGATATCTGAATACAGACGGCAGAAATGCCGAAGTGACAGCCACATTTATCACAGGGTCAAGCGGAGCAGAAAATGACTATGCGGCACAGTTTGATGTTACTGCAGAATCGGGTGCAATAAAAATTTCAAACCCTCCCGATTACACTCAGATTATGTGGACAGGTGCATGGAACAGAAATGCAACATACATATCATATGATTTTAAGATAAACAGCTTTGCCGAAGCATATATCAATAAAAACGGCGAAGATGAAGGCAAAATTATGGGGATTGATGTCCGTGATGAGGTAAACAGTGTGTTGAACGGACGTTTTATGGGTGGCGACAAAAAGACCACTGTCAAAACAGACGGTTCAGTCGGCGACAGCACATATGTAAACGGTAAATGGTACAATATGAAAGTTGTGTTCAATTTCAAAACGCACAAATATTGCGCATATCTTACCGACAAAGAAACCAACGAGGTTACAACCGTAGCCAAATATGAAGAAATAGACGCAAGAGCAAGAAATATGGCTTACTTCTATGTGGAATTCTACCGTCCATGCAGTGTAACGATTGATGCTCTCAAATGGGGAGAAATAAGAGATTTCGGTATTTATCCCTGGTCAATCACCAATAATAACTACGGTGCTATAAATGACGGCGATGTAATTGCATACTCGGGCAACAAAATAGCTGTGGGTGTGCCTGCAGATGCCAAATCCGCCGCACTTTATCTTGATGATGTTAAGCAGTCAGATATTCCTGTTGGCACGAGTAAAGACGGAATATATAAAATCGGTTACAATGCGGCGTATGTTGGTGAACATATATTCCGCCTTGAAATGACCGACGTAAACGACAATGTATATACCGATACATATTCTTTTAAAGATGCAACCGCATATTCGGTATACAAATCAAGAGATTATGATTTTGCAAACGGTACTGCGTATTGGATTGGTAATAATATCGGCGGCGGTGTTGGAAATTTGGAGAAGGCGACTATTGTTGCCAATACAGATGTTGGCACCACAAGCTTTTCATACAATGCCGAAGCCGGAGCAAATTCTTCCGTATATGTACGCGGATCATTTGAAGCTATTTCTTACGGAGTTTTGGATGCGACCTACAGAATGAAGCTTATGCAAAACGACATAGACGTAAAGCTTTCATACGAAGAAAGAAAGCCCGACATGGTTGAAAAAGCCGTTACGGTGTTTACTGCAAATGGGACATTGGGCAATACAGGCATTCCTTATTATGCGGATACTTGGTATGATGTTACATTTAAGTTTAATACCACTGCCGGCACAGCGGATGTGTTTGTAAACAATATCTATGTTACCACATCAACCTTCAATGCAGGCAGCGGAATACTCGGATATTTAGTTTATCTTCCGATGACAAAGGAAACCGCAGCTTATGAAATTGATCATTTTTCAATGAACAAATATGCCGATGCTCCGGCTGTGACTTCCGTTGCAGCATCAAAAGACGGAGCGGCTCTCGGAGCTGTTGCATCCGATTCCGACACTCTCACATTCACTCTTGACGGTGCACTCGTTGTCGATACTGTCGTTTCCGAAAATGTAAGTCTTGTATGTGACGGTGAGACTGTCAGCACCGGGGATATTGTTTATAATGCCGATGCAAACACAATCACAGTTCCCGTATCGGGACTCAAACCTCTTACAAAGGCAACACTTTCTTTGAACACAGCAGTGAGCAACGCAGACAACTTTTTCTATCATAAGCCGTTCAGATTTGCGTTTGACGTTGCACTTCCCACAGTTATAACAGTTGACAATTTTGCAATTTCCAATCAGGAAAATGTCTACAGTGCATCTGCCGATATTTACTATCCTCTTGATGACGGAAAAACAGCCATGCTTCTTATTGCAGGTTATGAAGGCAATAAAATGGTAGCGGTTAACTTTGATGAAAAAGTTCTTGTCAACAACGATAAAAATGCATTTGAAGTATCGCAGGATATGACAGGTGCAAGCGAGGTAAAAGCTTTTGTATGGTACAAAGGAAGTTTTGTTCCGTTTTGTGTTGGAAAATAATAAGCTTTGACAAAAAACATTATATGAATAATATAAATAAGCATTTACACTTTGTATTTGTGTAGATGCTTATTTTTTAGTATTTATAATTATAAGTTAGTATAACATTTTTGTACATATTACAAATACCTGTTTTTACCACACAAAAATCAAATTCCTATCGAAATCTCAACGAAAAAACTTTTTCATTAAAAAATAAAGTTATAGGTTGAAAAACCATATTATTTTATGTTATAATAAATTTAAATATCAAACTCAATGAATTGCATTTTGTGTGTAAAAGACAATTTAATCCGGTGCTCTCATGTGCCGTCAGCAAAGACACGCATGTGATATAACTAAATTAAGATGTCCCCCGCCTCTATAGGCGGCGGGTGACATTTAATTTTTTCAGTGGGAGTTCAATCTCCCACTGAAAACGTTGAATGACGCGGCTTTGCCGCTTATTGAACAAAGCGTCTTGACGTACTCACACAGAATAATATTGCAGCCGAAAATCAATCATATACCAAGGTGTACAGGAGTATATATGAACAAAAAAACAACAGGTTATTCATCTCTCAGCGAGAGTATTCAAAATAAAATTTTAGAAAACAACCCCTCACTTTCAAAAAATCTTTGTCATCCCCAAAGACGGCGCAGCGACCACGATATTGCCAATTTGTGGCGGCCTGCTTTTGTAAGAGACTGCGAAAAGATTCTGCACTGTCCTTATTATAACAGATATTCAGACAAAACTCAGGTTTTTTCCTTTTACAAAAATGACGATATTTCAAGACGAAGCCTCCATGTTCAGATTGTTTCAAGAATAGCCCGCAACATTTCGTCGCTTCTTGGGCTGAATGTAGATTTGACCGAGGCAATTGCTCTTGGTCACGATATCGGTCATCCGCCGTTTGGTCATGCCGGCGAAGCGTGTCTAAACAATATTTCTCTTTCGCTTACGGGTCGCAGCTTTATGCATAATCTTCACTCGGTTCGTGTTCTCGACAAAATATGCTGCTATAACATTTCGTTTGACACTCTCGACGGCATACTGTGTCACAACGGTGAACTGCCCCTCGGCAAATATGTTCCCGATACAAAAAAAGATTTTTCCGTCTTTGACAAAGAGGTTGAGGCATGCTATACCGACAGTACCTATTCTTCAAAGTTGATACCCTCAACCCTTGAGGGATGCGTCGTTAGAATAAGCGACCTTATAGCCTATATCGGCAAGGATCGGCAAGATGCAATAAGGGCAAAGGTTATAGATGATGACAGCGTTTTTACCGAAGGTAAGCTCGGTCGATTTAACGCCGCCATTATCAACAATCTCATTGTAAATGTTGTCGAAAACAGCTTTGAAAAAGATTACATTATGTTAGATAAAGAATATTATGACGATTTAAAGCTTGCAATGGGCGAAAATTACGAGCATATATATCTGAGCGATTCGGTAAAAAGTGTTCAGAAAGAGATCATAGCACCAATGTACGAGCGTCTGTTTTTTAAGCTTTTGGCCGATTTGAAATCCGGTGACAAAAGCTCATGGATATACCGTCATCACATTAATTATGTTAACAAAATACGAAGCTACTATTGCGAAGATAATTATATTGATGCCAATACCTATGAGGATATTGTAATAGACTATATGGCAAGCATGACAGATGACTATTTTTCCGATTTGCATAAGCTGTATTTTCCGGATGAACCAAATCCTGTTTATCAGTCATATTTTCAAAGTACATGATTTGAAAAAATTTCCGATATTAATTTTTGAAAGGAATGAAATGTTATGAAGTTAAAAAAAGTGGTGGAGCTTCTCGAAGCAAAAACGCTCAACTCCTGCTTCAACGAAGAAACCGAGGTGATTTCTGCCTGCGGCTGTGACCTTATGAGCGATGTGCTTGCTTTTGTAAAGGATCAGGCTCTTTTGCTTACCGGTCTTGTCAATCCTCAGGTTGTAAGAACCGCCGAAATGATGGATATGAAAGCCATTGTTTTTGTAAGGGGCAAAACCCCCGGCGAAGAAATAGTATCCCTTGCCGATGATGCAGGCATTGCCATACTTTCTACCGAGTTTCCGCTCTATATTTCCTGCGGTAAGCTCTATAGCGAAGGTTTGTATAAATAATCGGGGGTGAGCGTATGAGTTCATTCAAAGTGCAATATCCCATAAACGGCGAAGATTTTGTATCAGCCGGTGAAGCGTCTCGAAAGCTGAAAAAAGTACTCCAAAATCTCGGTGTTGATCCTCAGATTATCCGCAAGGCAACCGTAGCTATGTATGAGGGTGAGATAAACATGGTTATTCATGCTGACGGCGGTGTTATTGATGTAGAAATAACTCCCGAAAAAATACACCTTTTTCTCCGCGATAAAGGCCCGGGTATTCCCAATATCGACCTGGCAATGACAGAGGGGTATTCAACAGCCTCCGACAATGTGCGTGAGCTGGGCTTTGGCGCCGGCATGGGCTTGCCGAATATGAATAAGTATACTGATTATATGAATATTACGACGGAAGTAGGAGTTGGAACCACTATCGAAATGATTGTCAATACCAAATCCGCTTCCTGAAATCAGGAGATGATATAGATGCAAAACAATATCATACACTCGGTGACATTGGACAAAGAAAAATGCAAGGGATGCACCAACTGTATAAAGATGTGCCCCACTCAGGCAATTCGTGTCCGTAAGAAGAAAGCAAAAATTATAAAGGAGCTTTGCATTGACTGTGGCGAATGTATCAGAGTTTGCCCTTATCATGCCAAAAAAGCAGTCACAGATAATCTTGACATAATCAATAACTACAAATATAAAATAGCACTCCCCGCACCGGCATTTTACGGTCAGTTTGATAAAGCGACAGACATCAACTCTATTTTGCATGCACTTGTCAAAATCGGCTTTGACGATGTGTTTGAGGTGGCATATGCCGCTCAGATAGTTACAGAAAAAACCAAAAAAATGATAGCCTCCGGTGAGCTTGAGATACCGATTATAAGCTCTGCCTGCCCGGCAGTTGTTAAGCTTATCACTACCAAATATCCAAGTCTGATAGACAATATCGTGCCGCTTATTTCTCCTATGAATCTTGCGGCAAAGCTTGCCAGACAAACAGCCGAAGAAAAAACTCCCTACAAGGGCAGTGAAATAGGCATATTCTTTATCACTCCCTGCGCCGCAAAGGCAACGTGTACCAAATATCCTCACGGTATTAAAGAAAGCTGTATAGACGGTGTGTTTTCGTTCAGGGATATTTATCTCAAGGTACTTTCGCATCTTAAAGATAACGGCGGTGGTGAAGAGCTTTCAAAAGCAGGGTTCAAAGGCGTTTGCTGGGCAAACAGCGGAGGCGAGGTTTCGTCTCTCGACATAGATAACTACATAGCGGTAGACGGTATACACAACGTTGTTCAGGTTCTCGACGAAATCGAAAACGACAGACTCTCGGATGTTGTCTATGTTGAAGCATTGGCTTGTACAGGAGGCTGTGTGGGCGGTCCGCTGGCGGTAGAAAACAATTTTGTTGCTCAGACACGGGTAAAACGCATGGCAAAAACCGCTCGGTCTTCTTCTTTGGTTGATATTTCCGATGAAGCTGTCAAATGGGAGGTGCCCGTTTATTCGCGCAAACAGCGCACCTTAGACGACGACATGGTTGTTGCAATGGAAAAGCTCACAAAAATGAATGAGATTTACGAAGGCTTGCCTCAGCTCGACTGCGGTTCGTGCGGTGCACCCAATTGCCGTGCTCTTGCCGAAGATATAGTTCTCGGTTATGCAACCGAAAATGATTGTATTTTCAAATACAAAGAAAGAATGGTTCAGCTTGCAAACGAAATGCTTGCTGTCAGAAATGAGGAGGAATAAAATGACAGTACATGAACTGATACAGAATATGAATCTTGAGGTTCTTTCATGCGGTGCAGACACTTCCGTTATGATTGAGGGCTGTTTTTCGGGAGATTTGCTTAGTCTTGCGATGTCAAATATAGAAGCCGGCAATGTGTGGGTTACGGTTCAGACCAATGTAAATATTCTCGGTATTGCGGCACTGACCGAAACAAGCTGTGTTATAGTGGCAAACGGAATGAATGTGCCCGATCCCGTTGTTCAAAAAGCAATAGAAGAAAAAATTTGTTTGCTCAGAACACCGCATTCTGCATATGAAGTATGTTGTATGCTTGGTGAACGCATATGAAGGCTTTTTACGATTTGCATATTCACACCTGCCTTTCTCCCTGCGGCGACGACGATATGACGCCCAACAATATTGTAAATATGGCACTCATAAAGGGGCTTGATGCCATTGCAATCACCGACCATAACCATGCCGGCAATGTAGTGGCATGCATGGAGGCGGCAAAAGGAACCAATCTCAACGTAATTGGCGGCATGGAGGTAGAAACCTCTGAGGAAATACACATGATTGTCCTTTTTGAAGATATTTCAAAGCTTTTTATGCTCGAGAAAATTGTGTGGGATTCACTTCCGCCAATTTCCAATAAGCCCGAAATATTTGGCGAGCAATATATTATGAATTGTGCAGACAGTGTCATCTCTACAGAAAAGCGTTTTCTCATAACGGCGTGCGCAATAGACGTTTTTACACTGTATAAGCTTGTCACAGACCTTGGCGGTGTGATCTTTCCGGCACATATAGACAAAAGCTCCTACAGCATTATTTCCAATTTGGGTGCAATTCCCGAAAATCTCGATTTTTCGGCTGTAGAGGTCAAAAAAGATGCGGCAAACCTTTCCTTATCCAAGGATTATATACTGCTGCATAATTCAGATGCTCACTATTTGTGGGATATTTCGGAAAAAGAACATTATATCGAGATTGATGATGTAAATATTGCTAACATTTTGTCGAAATTGCGGCAAAAATAGAATGCGCTTTTGTGCAATCAGACGAAAATGAATATTTGTAAATAAAAACATAGATAATATTATTTTTTTATGCTATAATTACTTGGTTAAAAGTATAACAATTAATTTTAATACAATAAATTTTCGAGGAGGTTTTTTTGATGAGCGAAATAAAAGCTCCGGCTTTCAAAGACACTGCAGAGCAGTGTGCAAAGCTGATGGAAGTAATTGAAAAGCATAAGGGTGCCGATGGTGCTCTGATTCCCGTTCTTCACGAAGCACAGGAAATATACGGTTATCTTCCTTACGAAGTTCAGAAAAAGATTTCTGAAGGTCTTGATATTCCAATGGCCGAAATTTACGGCGTAATTACTTTTTATACCCAGTTTTCAATTTATCCAAAGGGTGAATACAATGTTGCGGTCTGTCTCGGTACGGCTTGCTATGTTAAAGGTTCGGGTGATATCATCGAAAAAATTAAGGAGAGACTGGGCATTGATGTTGGTCAGTGCACCGACGACGGTAAATTCTCTCTCGATGCTACCCGTTGTATAGGTGCCTGCGGTCTTGCTCCCGTACTCACAGTCAATGATGATGTATACGGCAGACTCACAGTTGATGATGTTGACGATATTTTAAACAAATATATGAGCTGATAGCCTATGGTAGAACTTTCGCTACATATTCTCGATATTGTTCAAAATTCTATTAAAGCAAATTCAAAATTGATAGAGATTACAATTTCAGAGGATACCCGAGCAAACCTTTTGAGCATAACAATAAGGGATGACGGCTGCGGTATGGAGCCCGATTTTTTAAAGAATGTAACAAATCCGTTTTGTACCACCCGCACAACACGCAGGGTAGGTATGGGTATTTCTATGTTCAAAAGTGCCGCCGAGCTTACAGGCGGCAGCTTTGATATTGATTCGGCGGTAGGTGAGGGCACAGTCATCAGAGCTTGTTTTGTGTATGACAGCATAGACAGACAGCCCCTCGGTGATATGGCCGCCACTATGGTTGCCCTGATTAATGCCAAGCCCGATATTGACTATCTGTATCGTCATTCATATAACGGAAACGAATTTGAATTTGATACACGGCAGATCAAATCGGTTCTCGGTGAGGAGCTTTGCCTTGCAGAGCCCGAAATTCTTCGTTGGATTGAAGATAATATAAAAAATGAAATCGAAAATATATACGGAGGTGCACAATAAATGAAAAGTTTAGCAGAACTTGAACAACTCAGAAATAAAACCCTTGCAAGAGTTAATTTGCGTAAAGAGGATGACAGCAGTATCAGAGTGGTTGTCGGTATGGCAACCTGCGGTATTGCTGCCGGCGCAAGACCTGTTATGAAGGCAATAATGGATGAAATCGAAAAACGTAATGTTGCAAACTGCTACGTTACACAGACCGGTTGTATAGGTGTATGCCGTCTCGAACCTATTGTAGAGGTATATCTTCCCGGTTCCGAAAAAATTACTTATGTTAACATGGATGCAGACAAAGCTGTCAAGGTCGTTAACGAAACCGTTGTGAACGGCAAGGTTATTGACGAATATACAATAGGCGCAGCTGAAAATAAATAAGGAGGAGTCATCGATGGAGTTAGCAAGAGGTCACGTGCTTGTTTGCAGAGGTACCGGTTGTACTTCTTCAGGCAGTGCCAAAATTATTGAGCAATTTGAGTCTTGTCTCAAAGAAAAAGGATTGGCAGAGGAAATCAAGGTTGTCCAGACCGGCTGCTTTGGTCTTTGTGCATTAGGTCCCATTGTAATTGTTTATCCCGAGGGTGCTTTCTACAGCATGGTTACTCCCGAAGATGTTTCTGAAATTGTTGAAGAGCATCTTTTAAAAGGCCGCATTGTAAAAAGATTGCTCTACAAAGAAACAATTGTTGACGATAATAACGTAAAATCTCTCAACGATGTAGATTTTTATAAAAAGCAAAAGCGTATCGCTCTCAGAAACTGTGGTGTAATAAATCCCGAAAGCATTGACGAATATATCGCATTCGGCGGCTACACTGCCCTCGGTAAGGTTCTTACCGAAATGAAGCCTCAAGAGGTTATCGACATGATCAAAGACTCGGGTCTGCGCGGCAGAGGCGGCGCCGGATTTTCCACGGGTCTCAAATGGCAGTTTACCGCAAATGCCCCGGGTGACAAAAAGTTTGTTGCATGTAATGCCGACGAAGGCGACCCCGGCGCATTCATGGACAGATCGGTACTCGAAGGCGATCCCCATTCTGTAATTGAGGCTATGGCTATAGCTGCATATGCAGTTGGTGCCGACCAGGGTTATATCTATATTCGTGCAGAATATCCCATTGCCGTAGAAAGACTAAACATCGCGCTTGGCCAGGCAAGAGAATATGGCTTGCTCGGAAAAAATATTTTTGAATCCGGCTTCAACTTCGACCTCGAGGTAAGACTTGGCGCCGGCGCATTTGTATGCGGTGAAGAAACCGCTCTCATGACCTCAATCGAAGGTCACAGAGGTGAGCCCCGTCCCAGACCTCCATTCCCGGCGGTTAAGGGTCTGTTTGGCAAGCCCACACTTTTAAACAACGTAGAAACCTATGCAAATATCACAGCAATCATCAATAACGGTGTAGAATGGTTCACAAGCATCGGTACCGAAAAGAGCAAGGGTACAAAAGTATTTGCCGTAGGCGGCAAAATCAACAACACCGGTCTTGTTGAAATTCCCATGGGTACCACTCTGCGCGAAATCGTGTATGATATCGGCGGCGGCATCCCCGGCGGCAAAAAGTTCAAAGCTGCTCAGACCGGCGGCCCCTCCGGCGGATGTATTCCTGCAGATCTGATTGACACTCCCATCGACTACGATTCACTCATAAGCATCGGTTCTATGATGGGCTCCGGCGGTCTTATTGTTATGGATGAAGACACATGTATGGTTGACATTGCAAAATTCTTCCTTGAATTCACCGTTGATGAATCCTGCGGTAAGTGTGCACCCTGCCGCATAGGTACAAAGAGACTTCTCGAAATTCTCAACAAAATCACAAGCGGCAACGGTACTCTCGAAGATATCGATAAGCTCGAAGAGCTCTGCTACAGCATCAAAAACTCTGCGTTCTGCGGCCTCGGACAAACAGCTCCCAACCCGATACTAAGCACTCTCAGATACTTCCGTGATGAGTATATTGCCCACGTTGTAGACAAAAAATGCCCTGCGGGCGTATGTAAAGCACTTACCGCATATGTGATCGAACCTGACAAATGTAAAGGCTGCAGTCTCTGTGCCAAAAAGTGTCCTGTCGGAGCAATCAGCGGAGAAATCAAAAATCCGTTTACCATTGATACCTCCAAGTGTATTAAATGCGGTGTATGTCAGCAATCCTGTAAGTTCGGTGCAATAAGTAAAAAATAAGAAGGAGAATAAATGACAATGGAAATGATTAATATAAAAATCAATGATAAAGACTACAGTGTTCCGGCTTCTTATACTATACTTGATGCAGCAAGAGAAGCAGGAATCAAAATCCCCACACTGTGTTACCTCAAAGACTTAAACCAAATCGGCGCATGCAGAATGTGTCTTGTAGAAATCAAAGGCGCACGTGCGCTTCAGGCAGCTTGCGTATATCCCGTAAGTGAGGGTCTTGAAATTTATACCAACAGCCCCAAGGTTAGAGCTGCAAGAAGAGATACTCTTGAACTCATTTTGTCAAATCACGAAAAAAAATGTCTCACCTGTGTCCGTAGCCGAAACTGTGAGCTCCAAACTCTTGCAGACGAGCTCGGTGTTGACGGTTTGCGCTATGAGGGTGAAAACATCCTCTACGATATTGACAACACTTCAACCTCTTTGGTTAGAGACAACAACAAATGCGTACTTTGCAGAAGGTGTGTGGCTGCATGTAAAAATCAGGGCATTTCTGTAATTACCTGTGCAGACAGAGGCTTTGCAACTCACGTTACCTCCACCTACGAAAAGGCAATCAAAGATGTGGGATGTATTTTCTGCGGTCAGTGTATCGTTTCATGTCCCGTTGGTGCTCTTTATGAAAGGAATGATATTCCCAAGGTTATCGAAGCAATCGACAACCCCGAAAAGCACGTTGTTGTACAAACAGCTCCTGCCGTAAGAGCAGCACTTGGCGAAGAATTCGGACTCCCCATAGGTACACCTGTTACAGGCAAAATGGTTGCAGCCCTCAGAAGACTCGGCTTTGATAAGGTATTTGACACAGATACAGCTGCCGACCTCACAATCATGGAAGAGGGAACAGAGTTTATTCAGAGATTTACCAAAGGCGAAAATCTCCCGATTATCACTTCCTGCTCTCCGGGCTGGGTTAAATACTGCGAACATTATTACCCCGAATTTATTAATAATCTTTCATCCTGTAAATCACCCATGGAAATGTTCGGTTCGGTAATCAAATCATACTATGCACAAAAAAATAATATCGACAAAAAAGATATTTATTCTGTTGCAATTATGCCATGTACCTCCAAAAAGTTTGAAGCAAGCAGAGAGGAGCTTTCCTCCAGCGGTGCTGCCGATATTGACTGCTCACTCACAACAAGAGAGCTTGCAAGAATGATTAAGCAGGCCGGTATCGATTTCAACTCATTGCCCGATGAAGAATTTGATATGCCATTTGGCGAGGCTACCGGTGCCGGTGTAATATTCGGTACAACCGGCGGTGTTATGGAGGCTGCAATCAGAACAGTATATGAAGTCCTCGAAAAGAAACCTCTCGAAGACCTCAACATACATCCTGTTCGTGGTCTTGACGGTGTCAAAGAAGCTACTCTTACAATTGCCGGCAAGGATGTTAAGGTGGCAGTAGCTCACGGCACTGCCAATGCAAAAACTCTGCTCGAAAAGGTTAAAGCAGGAGAACACTACGATTTTATTGAAATTATGGCATGTCCCGGCGGATGTATCCACGGCGGCGGTCAGCCCATTGTAGATTCATATACCAAAGCAACGGTAAATGTTAAAGCAAAGAGAGCAGAAGCTCTGTACAGTGAAGATGAAAGGTCTGCTATCAGAAAATCTCATGAGAACCCCATCATCAAACAGATTTATGATGAATATCTCGGCGAGCCCGGCGGACACAAAGCCCATGAGCTTCTCCACACTCACTATGTAGATAGATCTGCTTCCAAATAATAGATTTTATCTATAAAAAATAATCCCCTCGGAGCAGACGGCATATATTAATATATGTCAGATGCTTTGCGGGGATTTTCGTGTTTTAATTGCATCTTGATTA
>JAEDEG010000196.1 GCA_016293435.1 Clostridia bacterium | reverse complement strand
TTCTTACAGGCAAGGTTGTTGAAATTTTAAACGGCGGCGTTTTGGTTGCTGTTAACGGCGGCAGAATTTTTGTTCCCGCAAAATTTGCGTCAGACAGATATTTGGCTGATTTGTCAGTTTTGCAAAATGCAACCGTTGACCTCAAAATTATTGAAATTTCCAAAAAAAGAGGCAGAACAAAAATTGTCGGTTCCATTGCGGCAGTAATAAGAGAGCAGAAAAAGAAGCTTGCTGAAGAATTTTGGAACAATGTTGAGGTTGGAAAAACATACACAGGCGTTGTTAAATCGCTTACAAAATTCGGCGCATTTGTTGATATTGGCGGCGTAGACGGTTTGGTTCATATTTCTGAGCTTTCATGGGCTAAAATCAAGCATCCGTCCGAGGTTGTTTCGGAAGGCGAAACGGTTGAGGTTTATGTTATAGACTTTAACAAAGAAACAGGCAAGGTTTCGCTCGGTTATAAAAAGGCTTGCGACAATCCTTGGGAAAAGGCTAAAGCAGAGCTTGAAGTCGGCAAGGATATCGACTGCAAGATTGTAAGAATTGTTCCGTTCGGCGCATTTGCTGAAATTTATCCCGGTGTTGACGGTTTAATTCATATTTCGCAGGTTGCGGCAAAGCGTATAGGCAAGGTTGAGGACGAGCTCTCGGTTGGTCAGCATGTTACCGCACGAGTTGTTGAACTTGATTTCGAAAACAAGAAAATCGGATTAAGCATAAGAGCAATTATTGAAGAGGCTCAAAAAGCTGAAGAGGCAGAAATTGTTGCAGAGGACGCTGCAAAAGAAGAAGCGGTTGAAGCTGAAAAAGAAGAAGCAGTTGAAGCAACCGAAACAACAGAAGAATAATTTCATAAATTAAAAAGAGTGTGAACAGCTTTAATGCGTTGTTCACGGGTTTAGGGCAATGTGAGAAATTTTCTGTAAATTCAATTTTTCTATGATAAAATATTCAAATTTTATGGGCAGGAACAGCCATATTTCGGCTTTCCTGCCTAACTGCAATATAGCACGGATTTTTTTCCATGTCAAGGGCGCCCTCGTTTTGAGGGCGTTAATTTTACCCTTGAAAACGGCAGAAAATTTGTGCTATCAGATTCTGCCGTCATACATAATTGACAATTCTCCATATACCTTGCCCCAGTTGCGGAGCGGCATAGTCCATTTTTTCGTTGCTTCGAAAGTTGCCAGATACAGTGCCTTTAAAAGTGCTGTGTCACTGGGAAATACACTTCGTTGACTATTCAAACGGCGCAGTGCACTATTAAGACTTTCTATTGCATTGGTGGTGTACATAACCTTTCGTACATCTGCTGAAAACTTGAACATTGGTGATATTACATCCCAATTTTCTTCCCAACGCTTCATAGCATTTGGATATCTGTCCTGCCATTTCTCTGTAACAACCTGCATACGTTCATATCCGCTTTCTTCATTTGGTGCGTGATATATGCTTTTTAAGTCATTTGCAAACGATTTTTTATCTTTTGCGGCAACATATCTCAAGGTATTTCGCACCTGATGAACAATACAACGCTGATATTCTGTATTTGGGTATGCTGCAGCTATGGATTCTTTTATACCGGAAAGACCGTCTGCACATAAAATCAGTATATCCTGCACACCACGGTTTTTCAGATCATTAAGTACTCCAAGCCAATATTTCGCACTTTCATTTTCACCTACAGTTATGCTCAATACTTCTTTTTTACCTTCGTCATTAATTCCAAGTATTATGTACGCTGCAATCTTTTTAACAATATGCTCCTCACGAACTGAAAAATGTATTGCATCTATGAAAACAATCGGATATACAGCAGATAATGGTCTTTGCTGCCATTCTTCGATTTGAGGAAGTATTTTGTTAGTAACTGCTGTTACCATACTTTCACTTACCTCAAATCCATAAATATCCTCAACAATATCTGAAATCTGTCTTGTTGTCATACCTTTTGCTGACATTGCGATGATTTTCTGCTCAATTGCTGATATGTCTTTCTTGCGTTTTGGTACGATTTGAGGTTCAAAATCTCCGTCGCGGTCCTGAGGGACATCAATAGGTATTTCGCCATAGGAACTGCGTAAAGTTTTGTGTTTTACTCCGTTTCTGTAATCGGTATTATCGCTGCGCTCATATTCTTCGTAACCAAGATGTTCGTCAAGCTCAGTTTCCATCATTTCCTGTATAGTTCCGCCAAGGAGATCCTTTAACGCTTCCTGAATATCTTCTGCTGTTTTAATGTCATATTCCTGAATTAAACTAGCTATGATATTCTTTTTCCCTTCGCTCATTTTTTCTCTTCTTCTTTTTGCCATAAAAAATTCCTCCTATGATATTTTTATTCTATCATAGAAGGATTCAATTTTACAGACTTTTTCTCACACTCTCCGGGGCTATGTAATAATCGCCCCGTAATTTTTATCAATACACTTTTTAATTTACTTTTTCAAGCGCCTGCTTGATGTCATCTATAATATCATCAACATTTTCAAGTCCTACCGAAAACCTAATCATACCGGGGTTTATGCCCGCCGCAATAAGCTGCTCATCGGTAAGCTGACGGTGCGTTTCGCTCGCAGGGTGAAGCACACAGGTTCTTATATCGGCAACGTGAACTTCATTTGATGCAAGCTTAAGACTGTCCATAAACTTAACCGCATTCTCCTTGCCGCCTTTAATTACAAGCGAAACAACACCGCTTGCGCCCTTAAGATACTTTTTGCAGAGCTCATAGTTTTTATCGTTTTCAAGCCCCGGATATGTAACCGACTCTATTTTATCACTTTTTTCAAAGAATTTTGCAACCTTTAATGCATTTTCACAGTATCTTTCCATACGAATAGCCAAAGTTTCAAGACCGATATTAAGCAAAAACGCCGAATTTGCCGCAGGATATGCACCGAAATCGCGCATAAGCTGCATCCGCGCCTTTACAATATATGCTGCCTTCTTATACGTTTCAACGTAGCTTATGCCGTGATACGATTCGTCAGGCTCAACAAGCGAAGCAAATTTGCCGTTTGTCCAGTCAAACTTACCGCTGTCAACAATAACACCGCCCACCTGCAGAGCATGTCCGTCCATATATTTTGAGGTCGAATGAATAACAATATCCGCGCCGTATTCAAAAGGTTTGCACAAAATCGGAGTTGCAAAGGTGTTGTCCACAATAAGCGGAACTTTGTGAGAATGTGCAATACGGGCAAATTTTTCAATATCAAGAACTGAAAGAGCGGGATTTGCAATGGTTTCGCCGAAAACCGCTTTTGTATTTTCTTTAAATGCCTTGTTTATGGTTTCTTCGTCCGCTTCTTCATCAACAAAAATACACTCAATACCGTATTTTTTAAGTGTTACTGCAAAAAGATTTATAGTTCCACCGTAAATTTTTGATGAGCTTACAATACTGTCGCCCGCACTGCAAATATTGAGTATTGCCATGAGCGACGCAGCCTGACCTGACGAGGTGCACATTGCCCCCACTCCGCCTT
>JAEDEG010000195.1 GCA_016293435.1 Clostridia bacterium | reverse complement strand
GATGAAAACAAGGAGGGCAACAATGGCTTCAAAGAATAAACGCTTTGCAGATGACGCCTGGGCGGTTTGGGTTAACGGCGATGACAACAGCACGGTTTATATGAACGATTGGTTGACTCCTACGGGGGACAGTTATGTTGACTTTGCGGTGCGTATTCGCGGTGTGAAATCTTCTGCCTTGCTTAATGTCTATGTTCCTTTTGGTGTAACAAAAGACGAAATTACCGATACTTCGTTGAAATTCGAAGATGAAGGGGTTCTAAGGGCGACCTTTAGTGCCGCTTGCGTTATTGACTACAAAAAGAACGAATGCACCTCGGAAATCGCTTACAACGCCCGCACCATTGACCTTGTGCACATTTCCTGTTTAGAATATGAACTAAAACCGTTGTCAAGCGGAACGCTTATTACCGTCAATATTGAAAAATTGCGGAAATACCTTGCTAACGACGAAGCGTATTTTCTATGGCGTATGCCGCACAAGTCCTTGAATGAGATTTTTAAGCCGCATATAAATGTCCGAGGATTGCTGACAAGACTTCGAGATTTAATTACAACCCCCGTTGTGTCGGAAAAGTACGGCTATTCAATTCGCATCAATGAAGCAAGACTCTTACCTGACGAAATTAACCGTATCGGTGCTTTTCACCGTCAAAAGCTTAAAAAAGCCGTCATCACCATTTCCATCGGTGAAGATTACAGTATGAACGACGCAAACTGCTACCGTATTCGCCGTGTAGAAAAGGAACTATACAAAGATTATGTTCCCGAATGTTTTAACTGTGACGATGCTATTACATATCAATGGAACCAAAACAGAAACACCGATATGCTCGGTCACTTTAATTTCTATTTCGATGTTTCGAGAGATTATGTAAGCAAAATGAGTATGTTTATATATATGATACTTTTGATGGTTGTCGGAATCATTGGCGGCTTTTTAGAGGATCTAATTAAATTGATTTTCGGAATCAACTGGTAAACGGGGGATAAACTTGCGAATTTTAATTCCTATCATACTTAACATATTGTTTGTGATTGCGGTATATTTGCTGGATAAGTACACATCGCTGAAAAAACTGCCATACATGGCAAAACAGGCTATCATCGGCGTGCTGTTTGGCGCTATAGCTGCATTCGCTTCAAGCTACGGTGTTGAAATGCTGGGCACTGTAGTCAATGTGCGAGATGCGGCTCCCATTACGGCAGGCTTGATTTTCGGTGCTCCTGCAGGTATTATTTCGGGTCTTATCGGCGGTGCATACCGTTGGATCTCGGTTCTTTGGGGTGCAGGCACCTACACAAGACTCGCCTGCACACTGGCAACCATTATCGCAGGATTTTGCGCAGCTGGGATCAGGCGGTTTATGTTTGAAAATAAAAAGCCGACGTGGGGTTACGGTATTGCCATCACCGTAGTGTGCGAAGTTATACATATGCTTTTGATTTTTATAACAAATATGGGGGATACCATTACTGCCTTCCAATTTGTCAAGGTCTGCACACTTCCAATGCTTTGCGGAAACTGTGCCGCAGTAGGGCTCGGTGTTATTGCGGTTACGATTTTAAGTCATGAAAAAATTGCAAAGATCAAAGACAACGAACATATTGCACAAACCTTTCAAAGATGGCTGCTTGTCCTAATCGTTACGGCTTATTTTATCACCAATCTGTTTACCTTTGTTTTGCAGCAGGGAATGTCTCAAATTGAAACCAACTCGGTCATAACATTGACTCTTGAAGATGTATATAAAGACATTACCGATGCTTCGGACAAAAACTTGCTAGCATTGGCAGAGACTGTAAAAACTGAATATACGGAAAATTCAGACCTTACTGCCATAGCTCAAAAATTTGACATCAGCGAAGTCAACATCATTGATGAAAATTTTGTCATTGTTGCATCCTCTGTGGCTGACTATGTCGGTTACGATATGTCAAGCGGCGAACAGTCTGCCGAATTTAGTGTTTTGCTCGAAGGAGAAACCGAGTTTGTTCAAGAATACCGACAAACATCATATAATGAAGGTTTTTTGAGAAAATACGGCGGAGTAACCCTTAAAGATGGCGGTTTTATACAAATAGGCTATGACTCTGAGCATTTTCAAAAAGATATAAGTTCTTATATCGTCGATGCTACAAAAAACCGTCATGTTGGTAAGAAAGGCTTTGTTGCCATTTGCGATGAAGAGTTTAACATTGTTTCCGATAATAAGGCATACAACGGCAAGAGCATTAAGGAAATCGGAATCTCGCTTAATACCGAGAATATGACCGAAAAAACCGTATATGAATGTGAGATCTTAGGCAACCCTTATTTATTCGGTTTTACGGCAGCGGAAGGTTTTTATATACTCGGTGCCATGCCCACTGACGAAGCAATGTTTATGCGTGATGCATCGCTTTACACCAGTACATTTATGCAAATTCTTATTTTTGCGACTCTGTTTTTGTTTATTTATTTCCTTATTAAGCGAGTGATCATCAATAATCTTCAAAAGGTTAACAGTTCTTTGGCGGAGATCACCGGCGGTAACCTTAATGCTATAGTGGATGTCCGTTCGAATGCGGAGTTTGCTTCGCTTTCAGACGATATTAACTCGACAGTTAAAACATTAAAAGAATATATTAAGAAAGCATCTGCTCGAATTGACAAGGAACTCGAATATGCAAAACAAATTCAGCTTTCAGCACTTCCTACTAATTTCCCCGAACAAGAAGATTACAGTATTTTTGCCGAAATGATAGCGGCTAAAGAGGTCGGCGGCGATTTCTACGACTTCTATAAATTAAATGACGAAACGGTAGCATTTCTCGTTGCTGATGTTTCGGGTAAAGGTATTCCTGCCGCTATGTTTATGATGACAGCAAAAACTATCATAAAAGACCTTGCCGAAAACGGTTTGGCGGTTAACGAGATTTTTACCAATGCAAATGAAAAACTGTGCGAGAATAACGAGTCAGGTATGTTTGTTACGGTATGGATGGGTATGCTCGATTTGGTAACAGGTAATTTGAAATATGCCAATGCGGGACACAACCCACCGTTGTTACTTCACCAAAACGGTGAGTTTGAGTATTTAAGAACTCGCGCGGGATTTGTGCTTGCAGGTATGGAGGGTGTACAGTACCGCATCAATGAGATAACTCTTTCTGCGGGTGACCGAATTTTCCTATATACAGACGGTGTTACCGAAGCTACCAATGCCGAGGGTAATCTGTATGGCGAAGATCGACTGATTGGTTTTATGAATAAAAAGCGCTCGGTCGAAGCACCGAGGTTGCTAAAGGCACTTAAGGAAAACATAGACGAGTTTGTGGGCAAAGCACCTCAATTTGATGACATAACAATGCTGATGTTAGATTACAAAAGATCAAACGCCAATCATACGCACGAAAAGGTATTTCCGGCAAAAGAAAACGCCCTTTCGGATGTGTTTAGCTTTGTAGAAAAAACATTAGACGGAATTGGATGTCCTATGAAAACCAGAATGGCACTGTGCGTTGCTGTTGAGGA
>JAEDEG010000194.1 GCA_016293435.1 Clostridia bacterium | reverse complement strand
AAGATGCAAAAGTCATTGACACAGCCCTTAAATACGGATACGATTCACCCGAAAGTTTTTCGCGTGCATTCATGAGGTTTCATGGAGTTGCTCCATCCCAGGCAAAGCACGGTGCCACCATGAAATCTTTTTCAAGGCTTTCCGTAAAACTTATTTTAAGCGGAGGTAACAAAATGGATTACAGAATTGAAAAGAAAGAAGCTCTTGAGGTTGTTTTACGGAAAAAACGGTTTCCGAAGCAACATGAAATCACAACAAGAGAAATATCCAAGTTCTGGGAGGAGTGCGGATCGGACGGAACTATTGATGCGATATTCAAGTACATCCACCCGAACAATATTTTTGACAATTGTATTGTAGGTGTAAGCTTCGGTGCGGAAAGTGCATCAACAGATGAAGATTTCCCCTACGGAATAGGCGCACATTACAACGGCGAAAAAATTGCGGAGGAATATCTGACTGTTGAGAAAATTCCGGCACACACTTACGCAGTATTTAAGTGTACAGGCACAATGCCCGAAGCATTCCAAAGAGTGTACAAATATATCTGCACGGAATTTTTCCCTTCAAGCGAATATCAGCCCTGCGGAGTGGAAATTGAGGCATATCCCTCTGCTGATGTTCAAAATCCCGACTATACCTGCGAAATATGGATTGCAGTTGAAAAGAAAAAGTAATTTAAACGGCGGCAGATTTTATCTGCCGCCTGCCTTGTCTGTCGATGATATACGATTATCACAGCACACAAAGCGAATAGCACTGTGGAATATACAGAAATCAGAAAGGAAATAAAGATGGATAACAAAACCAGCATCACAGCGTTAATGTCTTCCTTTGGCAGGGCATACCATGTTGAGAATACCAAAGAACCAATTTTTGACGATACAAAAGCACGGGAACTAATGACTGATGAAGAGTATAGCATGATAGCTGATTATATACTCAGCGGGATAGATTTCTTTGCACCTGACAAAAAAGATAGCTTTGAAAATCGTGAGGAGACGCTTAAGTATTTAGTTAATACACAAATTGCACCTACTCCTCTTGCCCGCGCTGCATTTTGCGAAGATGCGTTGAAAACGGCAATACACACCGGTACAGAACAATATGTAATACTTGGTGCAGGCATGGACACTTTCGCTTTTCGTGAATCGGATTTTTTGAAAAAATATGATGTATTTGAAGTGGATCATCCGCTGACCCAAGAGGATAAACAGAAACGAATCGAACGTGCCGGATGGACAGTGCCTGAAAGGTTACATTTTGTTCCGATTGATTTCACAAAGGATGATATGTGCACCAAACTTTCGGAATCAGGGTTCAACCCTCAAAAAAAGACTTTCTTCTCCTGGCTGGGGGTCAGTATGTACCTCAATCGGCAAGCAATTGAAAATATGCTCCAGAATATTGCTTCTCTTTCTGCAGATGGCTCCGATCTTGTCTTTGACTACGCTGATGCCGGACTGTTCGTTTCTAACGTTAAAAGGGTACAGAATATGCTTGCTATGGCGAAGGCCGGCGGCGAAGAAATGCAATCAAGCTTCGATCAAATGAGTTTGGAGATAATGTTATCGGAATATGGTTTTCTGGTATATGAGCATTTGAATTACAATGAAATCCAGAACCGCTTTTTTTCAGGAAGAACCGATTGGCTGTCAGCCTTTGAGCATATAAACTACGTTCATGTCGTTTTGAAGAAATAAAAACAAGCAACTGATGAACATAATCGCGCAGAACTAAAGGTGTTCCGCACGGTTACTTTTTGAACATATAATTTTGACACATTTTTCTATACAAACAGTCTATAAACTGTTCCTTACATAATGTATAATAAAATTAAATTATTGCCGAAAGGCGAGAATAACATGATTGGAATTTATTTCAGCGGAACAGGAAACACAAGGTACTGTATGGAACAATTTGTATCGTTCTATGACGATTCAACAGAAGATTTTATCTCTGAGGATAGCCTGAAAGCAGAAGAAAATTATTAAAACCTCTTGACAACCTACCGTTCGGTAGGTATAATTGTTATATGATAATTCTGGGTTTGGTTAGGAGTGTGTTCTATGGAAAAAGGAAATACAAAGCAGGAAATAATTGAAGCGGCACTTGATTTGTTCTCCGCACAGGGCTTTGAAGCCACTTCTGTTTCTCAGATTGCGGGTGCCGTCGGCATACGCAAGGCGTCGCTCTACAGCCATTTTGAAAACAAGCAGGCTGTTTTGGATGCGTTAGTGCAGGAAGTACTTAAGCAGTATGAGGAACGTTCTCTTTTTGCAAGTGAGAATTGGGAAAAAGATGCCGGCAACCTCCCGCAGACTTCCGATGCTTCTGTCAAAATGATTCAGGAGCAGATTCGATACATTATACATGATCCCTATATCAGCAAGGCTCGGAAAATGTTGGTTATCGAACAGTTCCGTAATCCGGAGTTGGCAAAGCTGCAAACAAAGCAGAATTATTCCGATGTGATGCGGTACTTCACAGGGCTCGTGAAGTGTCTTATCCATCAGGGTGTATTGGCAGAAGATAATCCGGAGATTATGGCAGCGCAATTCTGCCTGCCCATTTCTGCATGGATAAACCTTTGTGACAGAGAACCTGAAAGAGAGTCAGAGGTCATGGAGCTTGTGGAAAAACACATCCGACAGTTTTTCAAGGTGTATCAGCCGAATGTTTGATGATTTTATGAGCAAATACAATGTTAAGCCATCTATAACATAACACCGATGTTATGAAGCTTGCCGACTATATTATTGACATCGGACCCGACGGCGGTTTAATGGGCGGAGAAGTTGTATTTGCGGGAACGCCGAAAGAAATGATTGAAAACGGCTCAACCATAACAGCGAAATATTTGAGAAAGTAAAAAGGGGGAACGGCGTGAAAAACCACGCTGAATAAGAAATATGAAAAACAAAGCTTTGGTCGTGATCGACCTTCAGAATGACATTACAAAAAATTACAGAGATATTATTGATACTACTAATCAAGCAATTGATTGGGCGGTTTCAAACAATATGGCGGTTGTTTATATCAAGCATAACAATCTGTCTGCCGGAACTAGAACATTTAAGCCGGGGACCCGCGGTGCCGAGCTTGTTCCGGAACTGAAAATCGTATCAGAACACATTTTTACCAAAACAAAGAGCAACGCGCTTACCGGTGAAGAGTTTGCCGACTTTGTCCGTTCACAGAATATCACCGAGTTTTTTATTGCCGGAGCAGATGCCACGGCTTGCATAAAATCCACCTGTTACAATATGAGCAAAGCGGGTTATACCGTTCATGTTTTGTCTGACTGTATCACAAGTTACGATAAAAAGAAGCTATCCGAGATGTTCGAATATTATTTAAGCAAGGGTTGTACAGTAAATAAACTCAGCGAGGTAATGTAAAAATTATGTGACGGACAAATCGGAATTTGAAGAAATATTGGATTATTATTTTGTTAATCGTGCCTTATGGCTTGATTATATATGCAAAGATAAAAACGCAATGTACATTACAAAATGTACTAGAGCCGGTAGGTAG
>JAEDEG010000193.1 GCA_016293435.1 Clostridia bacterium | reverse complement strand
CTTTTTGTATGTTTGAGGCTAAAAATTCTCGAAATGTCAATGACAGTGCGAGAATTTTTGTGGAATTTTATAATATTATATGATACGATATGATACGATGACATTGAGTAACTGAAAGGATTTGAAATATGAGTTTTGCTGATGTGCTGAAACTGTATTTAAACAAAACGAGGTGTACCGCGAAAGAGTTGTCCGCTGCTTCGGGTATCTCTGCTTCTGCTTTGAGCGGATATCGTTCGGGAAAGAGAGTTCCCGATCAGGAACAGATTGAAAAACTGATTTGCGGATTTGTTCGGCTGGCAGGGGAGAAAGCTCCGGAGCTTGATGAAGCAACTGTCAGAGATGCTTTTTCGGCGTATTGCGAGAAGCCAAAGCTTAACTATCAAACGGTAATTAAAAATCTAAATGTTGCAATTAATGCATTGGATATCAATGTTTCGGGTCTTTCAAGGGCATTGAGATTTGATTCATCATATCTGTCAAGAATTCGGTCGGGTCAGCGCAAACCTGCCGATTTGGAAAAGTTTATTATTGAGACGGCGGAGTATATTGCAAGAACAAACTCGGCGTCGATAATTTCAGAGCTTATCGGACAACCTGCCGAGGAACTTGTTCCGGTAGGTCGGTGTGCATCAAAATTGTGTAGCTGGTTCAGCTCCGAAACAATCCGTCAGCGTGATTATCTCGGAGAGCTTCTTCATCAGTTGGATGCGTTTAATATTGAAACATATATGAGTGATGCACATTTTCCGCAGACGGCTCATATTCAGGAGTCGGAGAAATTATCTCTTCCGAAATACTATTACGGATTTGACGAGATGAAAAAAGGCGAGCTTGATTTTTTCAGGACCGTTGCTTCTTCCGGAGTGAGAAGCACTGTATATATGTGCAACAGTATTCCTATGGAAGCCTTGACCTCGGATGCGGCTTATATGAGAAAATGGATGCAGTCCATTGCAATGATGATTATGAAGGGTGCAGATATTCATATGATTCATGATGTTGACCGCCCGTCTGACGAGATGATGCTCGGACTTATGAGTTGGATTCCGCTTTATATGACCGGAAAGGTCACTTCTTTCTATCTGCCCGATGCTTCAAACCGTATATATTGCCATACGGACTATGTATCGGACACCGCAGTGCTCTACGGGGAATGTATTCGAGGATATCACAACGAGGGAAAATACTGCCTGACGCAAAGTGATACGGAGCTTGCCTATTATCAAAAGCGTATACGACGTCTGTTTTCAAAAACAAAACCATTGGTAAAGACATATCGTACAGAGGATAAGGAAGCGTTCAATCATTTCGAGAATTCCGAAGGGTTGTCCGGCGGAGCACGAATCAATGTTCTTTCTTCTCTGCCTGTCTATACGCTTCCGGATGACGTTTTGGAGAGTATGCTGGAAAACAATTCCTTCAAAGAAGTCGAAAAGACGGCTGTCAGAAGCTACATATCACGGCAAAGAAATATGACACAAGCAATTTTGGAAAATGCAGAGATATGTGACAAGGTTTATGTGCTGAATGAAAAAGAGTTTTCAAAAGAGCCGGTTTATTTATCTCTTTCCGGTATGTTCTTGGAAAAAGGATTGAGATATACCTATCAGGAATACCAAAGGCATCTTGATGCGACGAAACAATTTGCCCAAGCACATTTAGGATATGATTTACACACGGATGCCGTACATACCTTCAAAAATATTCAAATTCAGGTAAATGCTGGGAAATGGGTTCTCGTATCCAAGAATAATGCCCCTGCTATTCATTTTGTTATCAAGCATTCCAAAATGATTCATGCATTTGAAGATTTTTGCAGACCGGCAGCCAAGCAATAAACAATTATTATTTTATCATAAAAGAAAGAAGGGTGATTTTATGAAGGCTATTGACATTATTTTCAGTATCGGATGTATCTGCATTGGAGTTTTTGCATTTGTGTCAGGCTTAAAAACGGTTAGGAAATGCAAGAATAAAACCGTCGGCAGAATAACCGGCATATCTGAATCAGAGGGTAGAGACAAAGATAATATAAGAACTATGTATTATTCGCCGGAATTCGAATATGAGGTTGACGGACAAATATTTCACGGCACCGGAGATACTTCTTACGAAAACTACAAAAGAATTAAAATCGGCAGTGATATAAAGGTATATTACAATCCCGAAAATCCGCAAGAGCATTTTACAAAAGGCGGTGGAATGCTTCCGACGATTTTCGGTGCTGTTGCTTTTGTATTTGGTGTGTTAGCAATTTACGGCCTTCTGACATCGTAACGCTATGAGTGATATGTTCTTTTTAGTTGTGGGTATTATACTTGCCGGTATCGGTCTTCTTTTGATTATGGCAAAGGTTATGACTTACATAAAATGCACCGTGCCTATAAATGCAACAGTCGTAAAGCTGGAAAAAGAATATACCTTTTTCCGTGGCGTAGAGCATACCCATTATCGCCCGGTCGTGAGGTATGCCGTTGACGGTAATAACTATACAGAAAAGGCATATTTCAGGACTTATCGGAAAACGGAATATCCGATTGATTCAAAAATGGAAATTTGTTACAACCCGAAAAATCCCGAAGAAATTCGGTTTGTCGGGCATCCGTTTCCGTTGCATATAGGAACGGTATTTCTTTTTATCGGCGCTGTTTTGATTTGGTGCTGTTTTCTATAAAACTTGAATATCAGGTAAAAACATAACGGAGGTAATGTAATGAAACAAAATGTTGAAAACCGCAACCAAGCGGTAAACAAGAAAAACGAAAAACAGAATCCGGCTACAGAAAGCAAAAAGGAGCCGGTCAAAGAAAATGCAACCGTAAACAGTCAGGAAGGCAATGTAAAACTTAAAGACGGCGGATTTATCTCCATGCTTTTAAATGAAGTAAAAGATTTATTAAAGCATCCTAAAAAATTACTCCCTACGATTATCCTGTCGGTTGTTTGGATGGTATTCTCCATGCTGTCAACTTTTGGTGTCAACATCCCGATCCTCCGATTCCTCTATACGCTGACCTATTCCAACGGCGGTATGTTCGGCGGATTTTTCGGTGCCGTTGGCGGTATTTTCGGGAAAGCCGTATTTGCGGCCGTTGTCAATACCATTGTTCTGTCCCTGGTTGCAAAGAAAAACCCCTTTGCCAACGCTGCAAAATCACTCAAAGGAATATTCGGCAAAGCCGCTTTCAGCGGACTGTCCGCAATCTCTCCGTTCCTTATAGGCGCAGGGAGCGGACTTGTGCTGTATTGGTTCTTTAATATTACCTCCAGCACCACAAACTGCGCCGTCGCGGTTGTGGGTGCTGTCGGTGCGTTTTCTGCAATCGGTAAAAAGAACGGAATCCTCACATCTCTTGTTTACACCGTCACAGGCAAACTGACAAAAGGCAAGTTCCCGTCGCAGATAACAGTCAACCGTACTATAACCGGATTTTCTGCCGGCTTTGCGCTGGGTCTCCCTCTCACTTTTGTGCGGTACGGATGGCTTCTTTTCCTTGTCGGCGCAATCATTCTCGCCACAGGCATTGCATTTGCAGTCATCGGGAAGAACGGAATTAAAAAGATAGCCG
>JAEDEG010000192.1 GCA_016293435.1 Clostridia bacterium | reverse complement strand
AAGGATATTTTAACTTAAGTGATATTCAGACTGCAATATTTGAATATAACGGAAGATTAACCATCTTACCTGTAAGCGACAAGCGTCCTGTAACGCCAAATGATATGAATCTTACACCTCCTAAAGAAGAAATTTGTACCGAGGTCATTATGGACGGCCGTGTCTTAGACGAAAATCTTGAAAGACTTGGTCTTAATATAACATGGTTGGACAAACAATTAAAACAACAAAAGTATAATAGTGCAAAAGAAATATACTTAGGGGTATGTGATCAAAATAACAAGCTTTCTTTGTTTGAAATGAATTGATAGCTTGATGATAATAAATTGCCTGCAATCATTTTTTGAATCCCTGTTCGTATCCAAGGACAAACGGGGCGTCATCCATATTGTACACGATTTCCGGTGCGGGTGTTCATAACGTGTCATAACCTAAATAACGATAAAACGGCTTAATATTGCTGCTTTTGTCTTAAATAAAAGCTTCCGTGCATGTAATCGGAAGCTTTTATTAAGTTTTTCAGGCAAACTCGGGTTATAAAACATACATATTGGAAAAAATCCACCAAAATTTATGTATTTATATATGGAATTTTTTTGTTTTTTGTGTTATAGTATAGATAATAAAAAGGGATAGGTATTTACAATGAAAAAATTAATCAGAGCATTATTTGGAAAAAAAGTTTTGGGAGTACTGCTTTTGCTGCTCCAATTTTGGATTTTTTACATTGGCTTTTATGCAGTTACAGAATATTCTGTGTACATTTTCGGTGGAGCCAACATAATCGGTGCTGTTGTTATTTTGCTTATCATAAACCGCGAGATAGACAGTGGGATCAAAATTTCATGGGCATTTATGATTGCCGCAATGCCCGTTTTTGGCATTGCATTGTACTGCTATGTTCTTTTGGATATTCCGGCGGGGAAAATTAAAAATAAATTGCGTACAATATATGATGCAACCTCGTTTTTTAATCAAACCGATGATTACGAATTAAATAAGCTAATTGCAGAAAATAAGTGTGATACGGGCACCTTTAAATACATAAAAAATTGCAGCGGGTATCAGCTGTATAGCGGCACGTCTGTGAGATACTTCCCTCTGGGAGATGATGCGTTTCCGGTTATAATTGATGAGCTAAAAAAAGCCACAAAGTACATATTTTTAGAATATTTTATTATTAATGATAAAAGCGTAATGTGGAATATGATATATGATGTTTTGCTTCAAAAAGTTCATGAGGGTGTCGAAGTGCGCGTTATGTATGACGGTATGGGCTCTCTTACTACCACTTCCTCGGGTTTTTGTTCAAATCTTAATCGTTATGGAATTAAATGTCAAATTTTTTCATCGATTAAACCGTTTTTATCCACATATCAAAATAATCGTGACCATCGTAAAATAATTGTTATAGACGGAAAAACAGCTTTTAGCGGAGGAATCAATCTTGCTGATGAATATATAAATAAAAGAAAAATGTACGGACATTGGAAGGATAATACAATTATTTTAAAGGGGGAGGCGGTTAAATCATTTGTTTTGATGTTTTTGAGAATGTGGAACGCTTCATATGCTTCGCCTGAGAATTTTGAAAAATATATTGATGAATGCTGCTTTATACGTGCAGAGGCAAATGATGGGTATATTATGCCGTTTGATGATGCTCCGTTCAGAGAAGAAAGAATAGGAAAAAATGTATATACAAACATAATTAATGCTGCCAAGGACTATGTATATATTATGACACCGTATTTGGTTTTGGATGAAGATATGCGTGCGTCGCTGAAATTTGCCGCCAAAAGAGGTGTTGATGTCAAAATCATAATGCCACACATTCCCGATAAGTGGTATACTTTTGCTCTTTCAAGAACTTATTATCCCGATTTAATTGCCTCAGGGGTGGAAATATATGAATACTCTCACGGATTTGTTCATTCCAAGACAACAATAAGTGATGACAAAAAAGCGGTTGTCGGAACAATCAACTATGATTATCGCAGTATGTATCTCAATTATGAATGCGGGGTTTATATGTATAATGCATCGTTGTTATCAGATATCAAAGATGATTTCATAGATACTATATCCAAATCGATGCAGTTCAAAGTCGAGGATTACTACTCAACTCCGTTGCTCATGCGACTGGTTGGCAGGATACTTAGGGTTTTTGCACCTTTGATGTAAGCGTAAAAAGCAAATCTCCGACTTGTGCAGTAGAATAATACTCACATTAACAAGTCAAATTCTTCTTAATAATCGCATACAATTTATATTGCAATTTAATTTAGCAAATAAATTCCTGTTTTGGGTTGACAATTTGACAAAGTCATTATATAATTGTATATAGGTGAAATTGTGCCGTATCATCATGGCTACGGTGTTTTTTAAAAGTAGGAGGGGCAATATTAATGCGTGATATTACAGAGATTTTTGCAAGCGAGGTATTTAATGACAGCGTAATGCGTTCCAAATTACCCAAGGCTGTATACAAAACTCTCAAAGAAACGGTAAACGATGGTAAACCCTTGTCTCTTGAAACAGCTAATGTAGTTGCAAGTGCTATGAAAGATTGGGCAATCGAAAAGGGTGCAACGCATTTTACACATTGGTTTCAGCCTATGACCGGTATCACTGCCGAAAAGCATGATAGCTTCATTGCACCTTCAGATGACGGAAAGATAATTATGGAATTTTCCGGCAAAGAGCTTATTAAGGGTGAGCCTGATGCATCGTCGTTCCCGTCAGGCGGTCTCAGAGAGACCTGTGAAGCCAGGGGATATACCGCATGGGATACAACGTCCTACGCTTTTGTAAAAGATGGAACACTCTGTATACCAACTGCTTTTTGCTCATATGGCGGAGAAGCTTTAGACAAAAAGACGCCTCTTCTTCGTGCGATGGAAGCAATTAATATTCAGTCTCTGCGTATACTGCGTCTGTTTGGCAATACAACTACACATCACGTCTATACAACCGTCGGACCCGAGCAGGAATATTTCCTTGTAGATAAAAAGCTGTATGATCAGCGCATAGATCTTAAATATACCGGAAGAACACTTTTCGGTGCCAAGCCTCCCAAAGGTCAGGAAATGGATGACCATTATTTTGGCGTTATAAAACCCAGAATATCAGAGTTTATGAAAGAACTTGATGAAGAGCTCTGGAAGCTCGGTGTTCTTGCCAAAACAAAGCATAACGAAGCTGCACCGGCTCAGCATGAGCTTGCTCCGATTTTTACAACAGGTAATATTGCTTCCGATCACAATCAGTTAGCTATGGAGATGATGAGAAAAGTTGCTCTAAAGCATGGGCTTGTTTGTCTTCTTCATGAGAAACCCTTTGCCGGTGTAAACGGTTCGGGTAAGCACGATAACTGGTCTTTAACAACTGATGATGGCATAAACCTTCTCAATCCCGGCAAAACGCCTCATGATAATTTGCAGTTTATACTTTTTTTCTGTGCAGTTCTTAAGGCTGTTGACGAATATCAGGATCTGCTCAGAATCAGTGTTGCGAGTGCCGGCAACGACCACCGTCTCGGTGCTCACGAGGCTCCGCCGGCAATTGTATCCGTTTTTA
>JAEDEG010000049.1 GCA_016293435.1 Clostridia bacterium | reverse complement strand
CCCTCGTCCTGAATTGTTGACAAAGGTCCGGAGGAAACAACTGTTATTTTAGCCATTAGCTTTCCTCCCTCACTTCTATCTCACTCGGGTTTGATGCGGCTATTTTTTCAAACTCGGACTCACTGACCGAATAAAATCTAATGTAGTCACCGGCCTTGTACACAATCGGTTCAGCCCTTTCGGGATCATATACCTTAACCGGAGTTCTGCCTATGAGCCGCCAGCCGCCGGGAGATGCCAGAGGATAAATACCCGTCTGCTTGCCGCCTATGCCCACCGCACCGGCTGGAATAACAGTGCGCGGAGTGTCGAGCCTCGGAGCCTCAATTCGCTTGTCCATTCCTCCCAGGTAAGGAAATCCCGGCAAAAATCCGAGCATATATATTAGATAGTCTGTTGAGGTGTGAATTTTTATTATTTTCTCTTTTGAAAGCCCGGTGAGCTTGCTCACATCTTCCATATCGGGAGCATATTCCCCTTCATAACAAACGGGAATAAGGAAAACCCGCCGTTTTTCGCCGGAGCTTTCCTTATACGAATCTATAATTTTTAGTATCTTTTTTTTCAATTTCTTTCTTGATATAACAAATGGGTCAAAATAGATTGTCATACTGCAAAATGTGGGCACACTTTCCGAAACACCCTTTATGCCGTCGCTTTCTATTTTTGATGCAAGAAATCTGATTTTGCGGTTGGTTTCTTCGTTTATTTCTTTAGAAAATTCAACCGTAACCGCACTGTCACCGCACGAAAGAAATCTGACCTTACCGGTATTATTGGTCATAGCTTTAACCTTTCAAGTTTATTTTATTTGTCAAACCAGTGGAGCTCATCAACCTTTTTAAACCATGTTTTGCAGGTTTCCCTGAGATTGAGAGCTTTTGCCACCATTTCACGCATGAGAGATACAATTGGCAAATTGATTTCGAGACCAAAACCGTCAATTGCAGGAATAAGCCAGCCGTACATATCAATCATACCGCTGTTGCTCGCACATATAACCGCCTCTTTTTCAAGCTCTGCATCGTGCATTATGTCGATATCCTCTTTGATAAAGGCAAGAGCAGCAATCATGGCATAACAGCCCCAGTCAGAAACCGTTGCCGTGATAATGTTGTCTGCCTTGGTCTTAACGGCAATACCGCCGCCGCAGCCGCAGCTGCAGGCACCTTTGCGAGCATATGGGATATATTTGTTTAGTGTATCGGATATTGTACCCATTCCTATTTCGTTGCCGAGGTCACCTATTGCAATGTTTAGCACTCCCATAGCCTGAAGCTTTTCAAAGAGTATGTCCTGCTTGGCTTCAAGCTCGGTCACACTGAGGCCTATAGCATTATGATAGCATCCGATTTCATTTGCACCGGGACACTCAATGCTGACCACTGCAGAGGGCTTTGACTTTGCAATAATTTCGTCTGCCTGCTGTTCTGCACACTTAGAATCTTTTGTATAGTAAATAACACCCATAGAAACCGGGATTTCTTTAAGCGTATCAATATCTTCAAAAAGATGTAGCCCAACACAAGATGCCAGGTTTTCAACTGCTTTGCGGTTATCCTCGGGGCAGATGATTATCGGTTTTGCACCAAAGGCTTTAACAAGTGCTCTGCAAAGCAGCATAGAGCTTACAATACCGTCCATTTCTGCTTTTTTATACGGGCGGAGCACAAAGCCCGTCATAACATACACGATGTCGCCCTCTTTAACTGTGTCTGCAAGCTTCTGAGCCGCATTCATCGACGTGGGGCCGCCGGTGTATTCTCTCGAAGCACTGTAGAGAATTTTGCACACACCGTAGCCTCTCGGGTCGATATTTGCAAGGTCGTCAAGACTCTGACCGAGGTTTAAAATGGTTAATTCCTGCTGTGTCATTGGTATTTCCCTTTCTCCATCTTATTCGGTAGCTTCGTAGAATTCGCGCATTACTTCATCCTGAAGCTTTTTGAGAAGCTCAGGTGCTTTGCCGCCAACCTTTACACCGTCAATTTCGTTTGCAGAGCGACAGAAGGTGCTTGCGGATGATACTATAATTTCGTCTGCATTCATCATATCATCAACTGTAAAGGGGGTTTCGTCAACTGCAATACCGAGCTTTTTGCAGGCCTTTATAAGGTGGATTCTTGCAATACCGGGCAAAATCAAATGATCCGTGGGTGCAGTCATAAACACACCGTCTTTTATGATATGTACATTACTGTGAGCACACTCGGTTACTCTGTCGCCTCTGTGAAGCACTGTTTCGTCGCAGCCGGCTTCCTTTGCTTTTTGAGATGCCATAACAGAAGGAATAAGGTTGAGAGTTTTTATGTTGCAATGAAGAAAGCGGGTGTCCTCCATAGTTATGAGCTTGATTTTGGGATATACGTCAATAACCTCTTTTGGAGTAATGGTAATCCAGAGGTTTGCCTTCGAGTCTTCGGGAAAGATGTGATTTCTGGGAGCCGTACCTCTTGTAACCTGCCAATACACAAAGTTGTTTCCGGTATCCATTTTTGAAACCATTTCGTTTAGAATTGCGGTCATTTCTTCTTTTGTCTGTTCAATTTTTATTTTCAGAAGAGCCGCACTGTTGTAGAGACGGTCAATGTGTTCATCAAGTGCAAAAATTTTGTAGTTGCGGCTGCTGGTTGCATCATATACGCCGTCTCCAAAATAGCAGACCCTGTCATTCATGGGTACAGACATGTTTTCAATTTCGTCAAATTTGCCGTTGTAATAGCCGAGTGTTTTCATTAATATAATCTCCTTTGCATATATAGTACATTACATTATGGGAGTGTAATTTTCTACAAAAAAACATTCTCAATAAAGTTAAAACGCGGGTGAGTTTTACTTCACCAAGTTTTATTGTAATACTCATAATGCAAATTGTCAAGCATTTTTTTAAGCAATAAATTAATTTTTATTTATTCTGTAAATTAATTATAATCCAATCGCATTTTCGGCAAATAATTTTATTATATTTACCTTTTCAAAAGACGGAGCTTCATCACTTAATGAGCACACGCCAATCCGGTATCCAATAGCTTCGTATTCGTTAAAAATGCATCCGGGCAAATTTGTTTTTGTCTGCTTCGGTTTGTCGGGAATTATTTCACATTCCGAAAAGCCCGATATCCCCCTGCCGGTCATTTTTACATAGCTTTCCTTTAGAGTCCATATTCTGAAAAACATATTCCCTTGCCTTTCTTCATCCAAAAGAGAAAATATTGCATCTCGTTCAGCTTTTTTAAAAAAACGCCGGCATATATCGGGGTTAAAGCTTCCGGATTCTTCGATATCTGCACCAACAGTGCAGTCAGACACAGCCGCAAGAGCAATATTTCCCGAATGGGAAAGGCTGAAATAAATCTTGTCTCTTTCTTCTTTATTTATAATGTACGGTTTGCCGCCCTTTTGAACATCAAATTCCAATTCGTCAATATCAAATCCTGCCTTACCGAGAGCAATTTTCAGCACAAGCCATGCACCGATCGATAGATTTTTGTCTTTGCGGTGCCTTAGTGAATCGGCCTTTTTTTGCCTAAACGGCGGCAGAATATCATATGCTGCGGCATATATGGTTTCGTTATTTAGCGGAGACACATCCGCATACATTATATTAAACATTATGTTAATCTGCCTTTGTATATTCTAAATTCTAAATTTCAAAGCATCTGAAATTATCAACCCAAAATGCCTCTCTTCCGCCGAGACGCAGTGCAAGGCATATGCCTGCAAGGTTATTTTGCTCGGTACGCCATATCAGTTTTTTTGCACCAAGACAATTTTTGACTCTTTTTGCAAATTCTATCATTATTTCATAACCGTAGCCCTTGCCTCGGTATTCTTCCTTTAATATAATCCCCACCTCAGGTGAATCAAAATATATTGTTCCAACATCTGCCACACCGCAAAGCTCGCCCTTTGCATTTGCGATTTTGTAGTCTTGGTATTTGCCCGATTTCAGATCATTTTTAAGGCTTTCTTTCAGATAATCCATAAAAGCGTCGTATTGCTTTTTGTATGTTTCTGCTTCCGTTTCGCAGGCATAGGTCATTTTATCGGGCTGCACAATATGCCATTGCTCAGCCATCAGATCATAATATTCATCTTCTCGAAAAAAAGGATAGGGGAAAATGTCAAAACCTGCTGTACAAAATCCGGTGGGAAACAATTGCATCACAACCTTTTGAATATTTTTTATTTTACTTTATTATATCATAATTGTTTTTTTTGTTCAAGGCAAATATAATTTTTTATATGTTTATCTTGAATTTAAAAAAGTCAAATTTTTTTATTTTCCGACAAAAAAATTTGATTTTCATAAGAAAAAAACCTCTAAAAACTGCCCCGAATATCCACATATCCACAAAGTTATCCACACATTTTTTGTTGTAAAAGCAAGGCTTTGAGGGCTTTTCCACACTAAAATTCGAGTTGTTTCGTCAAAATTTTTGCTCACAATTCCGCCTTGAAATCAATGTGTTTTTTGCACAAAAAAACAAAAAATTTTTGCTCAAAATTTTTATTTGTAAAAAAAGAATATTAATTTCTTGGAAAATGCCGAAATGCAGATGCGGCAAGGGTTTGACGGTTTTGCATAATAACTGGTTTTTTGCATAAATTTGTCGAAAACCGCGGTTTGAGTGGGGTTTGGACAATGCATAAAATTTTTTGAAAAATTTTTAAAAAAAGACTTGACAAATTAAAAATTTCGGTGTATAATACACTCACAAGGTCAAAGAAAGTCAAAGTCTAATTTATAAAAAAGGTTTTAAACACCGGAAATAGGGGTGATTATTATGAAAATGAGTGACGTAATTGAGAATTTCATCCGTGAGCTTTTTGATGATGAAAACAGCATTGAGCTCAAGCGAAACGAGCTTGCCGGATATTTCAACTGTGTTCCCAGCCAGATAAACTATGTTATACAAACAAGGTTTACCACCGAGAGGGGATATATAGTGGAAAGCCGGCGCGGTGGCGGCGGTCACATCAAAATCACCAGAGTTGCCATGAACCGCAACGACGGTATACGCCACATCCTCTCCAGTGTTGGAGATTCACTCGATGTTATGACAGCCGAGGCTCTTGTTAAGACTTTGTATGTAAATGAAACTCTGAACGAAGAACAGTCAAAGCTCATTTTAAATGCTTGTTCCAACAATTCGCTTTCGCCCATAGCAGACGGAGCACTCAAAAACCGTGTAAGAGCAAGTATATTTAAAAATTTATTGTTAATGTTTATATAAGGAGGTAATTATTATGTTATGTTCCAACTGTGGCATAAAGGATGCCAATTTTCACTACAAGCAGGTAAACGGTGGAAAGTTTACCGAGATTCATCTGTGTACGGAGTGTGCCAGAGAGCTTGGCTATATTAAAGATAACGAAAGCTTCTTTAATATTGGCAGCATTTTCGGCGATTTTTTTTCAGTGCCAAAGACGGTATCTTCATCTCCTGCAAGCTTAAAATGTCCCTCATGCTCCACCTCTTTCGACAGTGTGCGGCGCACAGGATTTCTCGGATGCGACAAGTGCTATGAGGTTTTTGCACAGCCCATAGAGGCGATGCTTGCTAAAATTCAGCCCTCAACCGTGCATAAAGGCAAGCTAAGCGGAGCCGACGGCAAAAAAATTGAACGCGAAAACACAATCAGAAATCTCAAAGAAGAACTCAAGCGCGCCATAATAGACGAAAACTACGAGCAGGCGGCAGTTATCCGCGACAAGATCAAAGAATACGAAAAAAGGGAGGATGAGAATAATGGCTAAATGGTTTACCGACTCCGGTTCCCAAAATGATGTTGTGCTCAGCACACGCATACGCCTGGCGCGTAATCTTAAGGGTATAGCTTTCCCGGGTAAGATGACCGATGATGACGCTTTAAGAGTAATTTCTCTGGTAGATAGTGCATTGGGAGAAATGAACTACACCTTTACCAAAATTGATATTCCTTCCCTTGCCGATGCCGAAAAGCAAAAACTGGTTGAAGAACGTTTTATAAGCCCTGCGATAGCAAAATCAAAGCAGCCCTGCGTTGCATATATCAGCGAGGATGAGCTTGTGAGCATAATGGTAAATGAAGAAGACCACATCCGCATTCAGTGCATATATCCGGGCTTTGAGGCTCAGAAGGCACTGGAGCTTATCGGCAGAGTAGACGACTACCTTTCCGAAAGACTTGACTATGCAATGCACGAAAAATACGGTTATCTCACCTCCTGTCTCACCAATGTGGGCACAGGTATGAGAATATCCTATATGCTCCATCTTCCCGCAACGGTTATGTCAGGAGCCGCCGACAGCATATTTGCCACACTCGGCAAGCTCGGTATCACCGTAAGAGGTATGTATGGAGAAGGCACAAAATCTGTAGGAAACATTTTCCAGATTTCCAACCAGACCACCCTCGGACGCTCCGAAAATGAAATAGCCTCGGCAGTCAGCGAAGCAATTTCGAGCGTTATTGCCAAGGAGCGTGAGCTTCAGACCAAGCTTTCCGAAAAGAACGGAATTGTTCTGGAAGACAAAATTCTCCGTTCCTACGCAATATTAAAATCAGCCCGCATAATGCAGAGCAAAGAGATGATGGAGCTTTTATCCGATGTTCGTTTGGGGCTTAGTCTCGGATTTATAGACGACACAGACTATACCGTACTTAATAACATTATGATAACGGCGTCACCGGCACATATAAGCGCAGATCTCAAATGTGCCACAGCAACCGATAGAGATGTGACCCGCGCCGAAATGATAAGAAAAGCATTTTAATATACAGCAGTATTCAGACCTCTTTACCCCAATATAATATAGAAAGGAAAGATGTATTATGGATTCAAGATTTACAGAACAATCTCGCGCCTCTTTGCGCTTTGCCCACGAAACAGCAAGAGAGATGGGATATACCTTTGTGGGAAGTGAACATATAATCGCAGGCATACTAAAAGACGGCTCTTCGCGTGCCGCTTCGGCACTTGCCGATTGCGGTGTAAGCTATGAAGCTTTTGTTTCCAAAATAGCAGAGCTCTCGCCGCCCAATGCCTCTATGAGTGTGATAGGCTCGTCTTTGCCTCTCACCCCCAGATGCAAAACCATACTTGAAATGAGCTTCAACGAAGCAAAAAAATTGGGGTCCATGCTTATTGCTCCCGAGCATATAATAATTGCTGTGCTCCGAGAAGGTCAAAGTGTGGGTGCGCGTATTTTATCAGAATTTGATATTGATGCGGGAGAGCTGGCAAACAAAATGTTCTCCGGCGAAGGTCAGGGCATAGCAGGCGGCGGTCAGCCTTATTATAACAGCGGCTCCGATGTATCAAAGAGCCTTTCTCAGTTTGGTACCGACCTTACCCGCATGGCAAAAGAGGGTAAATTTGACCCCATTGTCGGCAGAGACAAGGAAATTGAAAGAGTTGTCCAAATTCTTTCCAGACGTACCAAGAACAACCCTTGCCTCATAGGCGAGCCCGGCGTCGGAAAAACAGCTGTTGCAGAAGGGCTTGCCCAAAAGATTGCCTCAGGCGAAATACCCGAAATTTTAAAGAACAAAAAGATTTTTTCGTTGGATTTGTCTGCCATGATTGCAGGCACCAAATACAGAGGTGAATTTGAAGAACGAATCAAAAAAGCACTTGACGAAGTCCGAAAGGATTCAAACATAATCCTTTTTATAGATGAAGTTCACACCCTCATAGGCGCAGGTGCGGCAGAAGGTGCAATGGATGCGGCAAATATATTAAAGCCTCTCCTTGCAAGAGGCGAGATGCAGCTTATCGGTGCCACAACTCTCGACGAATACCGCAAAAATATCGAAAAGGATGCGGCATTGGAACGCCGTTTCCAGCCTGTAACGGTTGGTGAGCCCACAGTTGACGAAACCCTCGAAATATTAAAGGGCATCAGAGATAAATACGAAGCGCATCATAAGGTTACAATTTTGGATTCCGCTCTTGAAGCGGCGGCAAAGCTCTCTGCAAGATATATTACCGATCGCTATCTGCCCGACAAGGCAATTGACCTTATCGACGAGGCATCGTCAAAAATCAGGATAAAAGCCTTTACCGCTCCGCCTGATATTAAAGATGTGGAGGAAAAGCTCAAGGAAATTTCATCCAAAAAGAGAGAATCCATCGAAAAGCAGGAATTTGAAGCAGCTGCCTCTCTCAGAGACGAAGAAGAAAAAATCAGGAAGGAGCTTGAAGCACGCAAATCAGAATGGGAAAAGAACAATTCCAAAGAAGAGCTCTTGGTAACAGAGGATGATATTTGCGACATCATTGCCGACTGGACCGGCATACCGGTCAAAAAGCTTGCTGCCGATGAGCAGGAACGTTTAAAGAACATGGAAGAAATTCTCCACAAACGTGTGGTAGGTCAGGATGAGGCAGTGAGTGCCGTTGCCAGAGCTATACGCCGCGGCAGGGTAGGTCTCAAAGACCCCAAGCGTCCCACCGGATCATTTATATTCTTAGGTCCTACAGGCGTTGGTAAAACCGAACTTTGTAAGGCACTTGCCGAGGCGGTTTTCGGTGACGAAAATGCCATAATCCGCATTGATATGAGTGAATATATGGACAAGCACAACGTATCGCGTCTTGTTGGTTCACCTCCGGGCTTTGTTGGCTACGAGGAGGGAGGTCAGCTTACCGAAAAGGTCAGAAGAAAGCCCTATTCCGTGGTTCTGTTTGATGAAATCGAAAAAGCCCACCCCGATGTGTTCAATATTCTTCTGCAGATTTTGGACGATGGTATTCTCACCGATTCTCAAGGCAGAAAAGTAGATTTCAAAAACACAGTTATCATTATGACCTCCAACATCGGTGCGCGCATGATTACCGAAAAGACTAAATCCTCACTTGGTTTCGGCACCTCGGCAGACAGCGGCGACAGTGATTATGAAACCATAAAGTCAAAGGTGCTCGGAGAGCTCAAAAATGTGTTCCGACCCGAACTGCTCAATCGAATTGACGAAACCATAGTTTTCCGCAAGCTCACAAGTGACGATATCAAAGAAATTGCAAAGATTATGGTATCCTCGCTTTATTCCCGAATCGAACAGCTTGGCTACAAGCTCACTGTTACCGATAAGGCAATAGAGCATCTTGCCAAGGCAGGCTTTGACGAGGTCTACGGTGCAAGACCTCTGCGTCGTGCAATTCAGTCAAAGGTAGAAGACCTTCTCTCCGATGAAATACTCACCGGTAGATTTTCTCAGGGTGATAATATTACCGTTGACTGCCAAGATGAAAAAATTGTGGTTTGCTGACAGTAATTTCAATAAGCGGCAAAGCTGCGTCATTCAACGTTTTCAGTGGGAGATTGAACTCCCACTGAAAAAATTAAGATTTCACCCGCCGCCTATAGAGGCGGGGGACATCTTAATTTAGTTATATATCATTGATTTGTCGACATATGTAAGAGAATATTGACAAAATTGGGCTGTTCTATTATAATTGTATTGTAATCTATTTATAAAACAATATAATTATATATGGAACAGCTCAAATATTTTTTAAAGAAAAGAGGGTTTTATATGAAAAAAGCAACAAAATTAATGTCAATGGTACTATGCTTTTTGATGGTGCTTTCATTCTCTGTCCATGCCGACGTATATGATATGCTGTTTTCGGAGATGAAAAGCTTTTCTGCACAGATGAAGGTTAATCTTAAATGTGAAAATCTTGATTTTCTAAATGAGATAGGGCAGTTGTCCGAGGCACAAGCCTTTCTCGACGGAGAGCTGTTTTTTGGGGGCCTTTTTGAAACCGATGCAGATGCAGCAATGGATTTTGCCGCCAATGATGACTACACAGACATAAGACTTGCCATGCAGATGAGCATGACCGTGCCCCTTAGGCTCAACGGCAATCTTATGGTAAATGCACAAATGAAGCTTGGCATGTGGGGCATATATGATGTTACCGACGAAAATAACCCGGTCATAAAGCTGGCGCTTTCAACGCCGATATCAGGCAAATACATATTTGTTGATGCTGTTGAGGAGCTCTTGCTGAGCGGCATGGAAAAAAGCGAAATTTCAGCAAAATGCAGAGAATTTGTAAACAAAGAAACAATCACCGCCTGCATGACAAAGCTCAAAGAAATATACAAGGCAAATTCCTCTGTTTCACAGAATGACAACAAGGCTGTCATCACAATTTCCGAAGAACAGTTTCACAAGCTTTTGATGCAGACAATGTCGCTTGTGATCGGCGAAAGCCGCGGTTTAATTTCCGACGAAAATATCCCGTCACCCGAGGATATTTCTGATATTTACAACAGCTTATTAAATATGTGCAAAATTTCTTTAACCTCCGAATATACAGCCGACAAAAACGGTGACATAAGCGGATGTGACGCGGTGGTTAATATGGCATTTGATGTGCCAAACGGCAAAGACGAAACGGTTACAATCGGATTTGAGGTTATAGAATCGGCTGCCTATACCAATGTAAACAAAGAGGTAGAAGTTTCGTTCCCCGATCTCGACAGCGAAAACTCAACGTATTATTATGATGTTTTTGGCGGCTATCATGAACCGTACTACGACAGTGTGTCACTTTGCAGTGAATATGTTCCCGCGGCAGACAACAGCTTTTATGTACCTTTGGGCAATGTACTGCGTTCAATCAGGAGCGCCTCAGCTCAGTATTATCTTTCCAACGACAACGGTGTTATCACCCTTATCGACACAAACAATAGCGAAACCTTTGACACTGCATCGTTCACAGTCGGCTCTTCAGTTTATGAGGTTGACGGTACATCATACACTGCCCCAAACCCGGTTATTGTTAAAAATGATAATATTTATGTGGATAATACCGTGATTGCCAAACTCTTTGAACTGCAAATCAGCTATGCCGAAACCAATCTTATAAAAAACACAACAGATGCATACCTCTGGCGTGACCGCTCTCCCGAGCCGGATAAAAGTGAAGAACTTGCAGACAATTGGTATGACGAAGAGATTTGTGATGAAGAACATGATATTGAATATTATGAAAATTTTTGGAACTGTGAGCACTTCCAGAACCTGTGGCTCAGCATGGATTACCCCGATTTTGAATGTAATGACTATTTTGCCGTTCGCTCGGTTATAGATAACTATGTTTATTCCCATGATGCCGGTCAGCGGTTTGACATTTCATATGATAACGGCGTTGTAACCATAAATTGCAATTCCGACTCGGAAAGCTTAAAAAATGCTGTTATTACCGTTGGCTCAAATGAAATTTTTGTAAACGGAGCCCGCTATCTTACCGATTTGCCCGCAGTTAATGCCGGAGGCAGAATATATATAGACAAAAAGGCTGTTGGGGCTCTTTTGGGATTTGAGCTAAAGCGTATCAACCTTGTGTATGAGGTTTCACAGGATGATAACACCACAGTTACATCAACAATAAAATCGGCAGACTTTGAAAGAAAGAATCCCTCATGTATTCATGCTATGGAAGATGTCGATTACTACAGTGATTTTTATGGAGAATGACAATAAAAAATTTTTATAAGGAGATGAATAGATGAAGAAATCTTATTCCGAAATTACACCCTATATTCACCGCCTTGCAGAAAAATCAACTGCAAACAATCAGATTCAACCCGAAATGTATACAAAGTACGATGTTAAAAGAGGTCTCAGAGACATAAACGGCAACGGTGTTGTAACGGGACTTACCGAAATTTCAAACATAGTTGCAAAAGCTAAAGATGAATACGGCAATTCCATCCCCTGCGACGGTAAGCTGTTTTACCGCGGCATAAATATAAAAGAGCTGGTGGGGGGCTTTAGAAAGGACAACCGCTTCGGCTTTGAAGAAATTGTGTATCTGCTTCTGTTTTCGGAGCTTCCAAATAAAGCTGAGCTTTGCGAATTTCAGGATACGCTGGCATCTATTCGCACATTGCCGCCGTCATTTGTAAGAGACATGATACTGAAGGCTCCCGGCAAAGACCTAATGAATATGCTTGCAAGATGTGTGCTCGCTCTATATGCTTATGACGACAATGCCGATGATATTTCCATACCCAATGTGCTCCGACAGAGCATGTTTCTGATATCGATATTTCCGCTTTTGGCAGTATATGGCTATCAGTCTTATCAACACTACTATAAAGAGCAAAGCCTTAATATTCATCTTCCCAAAGAGAAATATTCCACCGCTCAAAACATTTTGCATCTCTTAAGAGGCGAGGGCGGCTTTACCGACCTTGAAGCAAAGATTCTTGACCTTGCACTTGTTATCCATGCAGAGCACGGCGGCGGTAACAATTCGTCCTTTACAACTCACGTTGTCACCTCCGCCGGCACCGATACCTATTCATCGGTTGCGGCGGCTCTCGGTTCACTAAAGGGTCCCCGTCACGGCGGTGCCAACATAAAGGTTGTGCAGATGTTTGACGATATGAAAGCCAATATAGACACAAAAGACAAAGGTCAGATAAAAGACTATATTGTACGCCTGATCAATAAAGAAGCCTTTGACAATGCCGGTCTTGTATACGGTATGGGTCATGCCATTTATTCCAAATCCGACCCCAGAGCAGATATATTAAAGATCTGCGCGAAGGAGCTTTCTCATGCCAAGCATCATGATGAAGACTTTGAGCTTTATGAGACAGTTGCAAAATTTGCACCTGAGATTATTGCCGAAAAGCGCAAAATATATAAGGGTGTAAGCCCAAATGTGGATTTTTATTCCGGTTTTATATACAAAACGCTTCAGCTTCCGATTGAGCTGTATACTCCGCTTTTTGCAATTGCGCGCATTGCGGGCTGGAGTGCTCACCGTATAGAAGAAATTCAAAATAACGGTAAGATTATCCGTCCGTCATATATCAATGTGCAGGACGAAAGACAGTATGTGGAGATTGAAAAAAGGTAAAAGATAACATAAAAGTAAAAACACAAAAGCAACGGCATTCAAACACCGTTGCTTTTAACATTCTGATTTATTTCACAATTTTGTGCTTTTCAAAAACTTTTGCAAGCAATACACCGATTATAAGACCGGCAGCTCCCTGTATTGCATTTGCAGGAATATTGACTGCAGATGCCGCAAAGCCATACATAAATATTCCCTCACACACAAAGTAGCCTGCAACCATTATAACCTCAGCGACTGCGCCACTGATTATTCTCGAAGCCGTATTGCCGATTTTTTTGTCCAATACTTTAAAAATAAAAAATGCTGCCACAGCCATAAGAGCCTTTATTACAAAGGTCATCGGAGCATATGCCGCATATCCCGACAAAATATCCGCAAGAGCTGAGCCCAAACCTGCTGCAAGCAGACCATATATGGGCGAGAGCATCCAACCCGCAAGCAGGACAATGCAGTCTCCGAGATTTATATAACCTCCGAGAGGCGATGGAATTTTAATTACCATCGTTGCAACGCAGGCAAGTGCTGCAAACATTGCCGCAAGTATAATTTTTTGTGTTTTAGTATTCATTTGTATTCCTCCGTTTACAGTAATATAATTTTGCTTTACAAAATGTTAAAATTATTATATAATATATCTGACCATATCGCAATTACCAAAAGAGGAGAATTTTATATAACCAGATGAAATACTTTGTAGACAAAACATCAGATCAAAGCGCATATATGCAGCTATACTATCAGCTGAGACACGATATTATAAATTCAGTATACAAATTCGGTGACAAGCTCCCCTCCAAACGGCTTCTTTCAGAGGAAACCGGCACAAGCGTAATAACCGTGGAGCATACCTATGGCATACTTTGTGAGGAGGGCTATGCCGAATCCAGACAGCGAAGCGGATATTTTGTTACATACCGTTGTGAGGATTTTGCCCCTGTTTCGGAACGAGAGCAGACAAGCAGCACTGCCTTTGTACCTTACAGCCAAAGCGAGGAGGAATTTCCGTTTTCGGTTTTTGCCAAAACCATGCGCAACGTTATTTCCAAATACGGCGAGCGCATCCTCATAAAATCGCCAAATCCGGGAAGTTTTGAGCTAAGGGGAGCAATTTCCGATTACCTTGCAAGGTCAAAGGGGATAGAGGTGTCACCTGACAGCATTGTTATCGGATCGGGAGCGGAATATCTCTACGGACTTATAGTTCAGCTTCTGGGTCGTGACAGAATATATGCAATAGAAAATCCGTCCTACGAAAAAATTATTTCGGTATACAGTGCCAACGGAGCAGTGTGCGATTTGCTAAAGCTTGGCAAAAACGGTATTCTCACTTCCGAGCTTGCCCGCACACAGGCATCGGTACTTCACATAACACCATACCGCAGCTTCCCCAGCGGAGTTACGGCAAGCGCTTCAAAACGGAATGAATATATCGAGTGGGCTCTTGAACGAAACGGAATAATTATAGAAGACGATTTTGAATCGGAATTTACTGTTTCCACAAAGCATGAAGATACGGTTTTTTCTCTCGAGCCTACCCGCAGTGTTATTTATGTCAATACCTTTACTCAGACAATTGCCCCTTCAATGAGAATAGGGTATATGGTTTTGCCCGAAGCTCTATGCAAGGATTTTTCCGATAGGCTTGGTTTTTATTCATGCACCGTGCCCATGTTTGAGCAGTATGTTCTTGCCGAGTTTATAAATAACGGCGATTTTGAAAGACATATAAACCGCGTGAGAAAAAACCGAAGAAAAAAACTCTTGTGATATTTTTGCAAAAAGAGCACCGGCAGAAAAAATTTCTGCCGGCACTCTCTTTTTTGCATTTTCAGATTAGTTAAGCTCAGCGGCACTTGCATTTTTGGCAAGCTCCATTGCGTGCTGCACTGCAAAGCTGTCTTGAGCCTCGCTGTTTTTGAGGGCAATGGCATATTTGCGTGCAATTTTGACATCCCTTCCTCTTGGAACCATCATACCCACGCCGTTTACTGCCACAAACACGTCATCCTTGTATTTGTCATTGTCTTTAAATAGTCTTACCTCAACAAGCTCGTTGTAATAGCTGCTGTCTTTTGCGGTTTTTGTTTCTGCTGTTTTTGCCATAATAAAATATTCCTTTCCGTTAATTATGATTCAGCACCGATAAATCATGATTTATCAGTTGCTTCCCCCTTCAAAGCTTGAAGCGCTTTCAATTCTGATCATATAGTTTTCAACAAGCCTTTCTGCGGTTTTTGTACCTTTCCAGCCGGCTGTTGCTCTCTGGTTGAGAGGGTCGGCAGTTCCTCCTGAGCCAAGCTGCTTTACAATGTGCTCAAGACCGCCGCCGGTAACCTCTGTCACGCCGTAGGCATTGGCACCCAGCACTAAAGTAGAATATACATCTCTGCCTTCGGCACCCGAATCTGCAAAGATTTTTGCTTCGGTGCTTTCTACAAAGCGTACACCGCCGAGCTTGCCGATTTCGCCTTCAAAAATTTCGGCTGTGGCACTGTATTTGTGCACATCAATCCATTCATTATCTCTCATAAGGTCGTAGGCAACGTCGGGGTGAATGATAGCAACATAGCTGCCGTTGATTTTGGGAGTGTTTTGAGTTTTGAGAAATCTTGCCGCCTTGAAAATATCGTCAACGGTAAGCTTGTCATTAGCTGTGATGGCATCTCTTGATTCCTTTCCGCCGGCATACATAACGCTTGTACCGCCGTTTAACACTTCTCTTGTGATGGTGTCGAGAGTAGAGCCTGCCTGAGCACCGAGAAGCTTTGTGGTTTCAACAAGAGTGTTGTCAATTGCGGTGAGCATGAGCATGTCCGAAATTGTAACATAATAGCCGTATTGGTCAACGGTTGCTGTTACATTGGTCACAGAGAGCGAACCGCCATCGGGTGTAATTCCCTCTGTGAGGGGAGTTGTAGCCTTAGAAAAAGGCATAAACTTTCTAAATTGAATGGTTTTGCCGCCGTTTGTGGGAATGGCATGCTTTTGACCGAACTGGTCGTGCACAAGATTGGGTTTTGCATTGTCGATGAGATAGTCGCTGTAGTAGGTTCTCATCTCAGCAGAAAGCCCCGCATCGGCAGTTGTGTTGGTATTGGGATTTGCGTCAAACAATGTTAAATCTAAAATCATAATTATTTATTTTCCTTTCTTAAAAACTGATTTTTTCTCCTCTTGCAGCTCTGCGCGCTATTTCGGCACGCTGCTCGGGAGTGAGCTTTGATACATCGGTCTTAAAAAGCGCCGTGCTCTTGCCCGACATTCCGTTCTCGAGAGGTCTCAGGCTTCTGGCTCTTATGGAGTCTGCAGTTTGAGTTTGAGCCTCTGCGGCCGCCTTTTCTACCAGAGCCTTTACTATTTCATCGTGGTGGAGGGCAAGATATGCGTTTTTAAGATTTGCACCACCCTTCAAAAGATTTACAAAATCGGGGTTTTCAGCTTCAACACTTAAATCAAAATCGGGATACTGCTCTTTGAGAAATTCGCCGTCCTTCATCCATGCTTTTACGGTTTCCTGCATTTTTAGAGCTTCTTTTTCCTCTTTCATTTTGTTTTTGATCATTTCGTTTTCGTATTCAAGCTGCTTTATTCTTTTGAGGGTTTCGGTATCGATTCCGCTTTTTTCGGCTTCATTTTGGATGTAGCCGTCGTCAGATTCGATTGCTTTTGTAAGCATTTCCAAATTGTTGTCCTTGATGCCGTATTTCATCATAAGCATACTCATTATTTCATCATTTTGCGTATTTGGTGAGCTTGACTCGGAGCTCTCTTTAAATCTTCTTTTTATAATTTCTTTAATTCTCTGTTCAAACTGCTCCTTAAATTCGCCTTTGATGAGTTTTTCAAACTCGGCATACTTATCGTTCTTTTCCTCCGACTGAGCGTCAGTCTTTTTGGCTTCTTTGGCCTTGTCGGCTTCTGCCTCCTCTGAAGACAAAAGCTTCTCTTTTTCCTGCTCTTTTAATTTTTTCATTTTACTTCCTTTCTTTCGCCTTTGCGAAGTGTCATGTCTCGGTCTTTCCCGGTGTCAGTATTCTTTGGTCGGGACTTTGGGTATTGTGTTTGGGTATTGTGTAGGGTAACTTTTATTTTGCCTGACCAAAGCTTACAAGTTTATTTTATATTATTTTTTTTAGTGTGAGGGAAAGGAAAAACGAAAAAACAGAAGCCCCTCAAACCCATGATACACTTGGGTTTGAAAGGCTTCTTTCTGACAAGAATTTAATATATGGGATAATTTAGCTATTTTTCTTAGTTACATGTAATCCAAACTTCGTTTAAATTTAGAATTACATCTACAATAACAAACTTATTCCCCTTGAAAAATGAGGATTCAAATATACTGTATATAGATTCGTCATCACCGTAAAAAAATGACCATCCATAATCAGAGAGGGTTTGCCAATATTTACTGACTGTATCTGCTGAATCATAGTGATATCTATATACCAGAGTTCCATCTGAAAGTGTTTGTGTTCCTATTAGGCTCGTTCCAGTAACACTTGTGTAGGTTGGCACTGAAGTTCCGTTGTAATCTCTTATCGTTGCTCTCCATAAGCTAACTCTGCTGCAAATTTATCAAGCTGTTACAAAAGAAAATAAAATTCATCTTTTAGATATTCACCAAAACCCCAACGACCGGTGTATTGTTGGACATCACATCAAGCCGATGCTGACAGAGTTTGCACAGCGAATAGCAGACAAAACAGAAGCTGTTGATTCTATTCCGGGTAACCGTCCATACAAAAAAGCCGGCGGAGCCGGACTAAAAAGAATTTCGGATATGCTTCAGGATAGAAAAATTGGGACTTCTAGTAGATAAGATATATGATTTATCCAAAGTAAATCAAGCACTTGCAAAGGTTGCGGGCGGAGGCTCTAAGGGTAAGACGATTCTTAAAATCAGTTAGCTTATATAAAAAACAGGCACCTGTCGGCTTTTCATCCGCGTCGGTGCCTATTTTTATGCGGTATAGATAGATTATTGAATGTCAGTTACCTGATAGCCCTGATCGACAACAGCCTGTTTCAAAACACCATCCGAAATATCTTTATCCAGCGTTACAACGGCAGCTCCGGTCTTGTGGCTGACTTCGGCCGTTTTCACGCCGTCAAGTGCTTCGATAGCTTTTTTTATGTGCATCTCACAATGTCCGCACATCATACCTTCAATTTTTAGTGTCTTTTTCATTGTTTTTGTCTCCTTTTCGGTTTTCGTTTTTAATTTATTCTTGATTTTGTGATCCCGTTTTGAATCATGCATCCTAAAGAAATTTAATCGCAGTGCGTTGGCAACTACGCTGAAGCTTGACAAACTCATTGCCGCCGCTGCAAACATGGGGTTTAACTGCCAACCGAGCACACTGATAAATATACCGGCTGCCAAAGGAATACCGATAATATTATAGATAAATGCCCAAAACAGATTTT
>JAEDEG010000048.1 GCA_016293435.1 Clostridia bacterium | reverse complement strand
TTTCTTCGGCACTTTTGCCGTAATATCCGGCAAATTCAACATAGTCATATCCAATTTCCCGTACCCTTGCAAGGGTCTTGTCCATGTCTTTTTCCATTTCGTCTCTCAGGGAATAAAGCTGTATACCTACTTTGAATTTTTTCAAGCTTATCACCTCATTATATTTCGGGAATTTCAAGCTCTATTTCTTTGCCAAGCTTGTGTGATTTGTTAATACCGTCGAGAATAGCTTGATTGTATATAATCTCGCTTGAGGGAACGGGAGCTTCGCCGCCGTTTTTGATTGCATCGAGGAAGGAACGGATTTTGAAGTAGAAGTTTCCTTCGTCTGTAGGCTTTTTCATGTCAAATTCAGTGCATACTTCTTCACCGGCAATTGTCTGATAAAGCTTGAGAGGACCGCCGATAGAGCCGTTCCAGCATTCTGTAGACGGGATTCGGAGAGCACCTTCAGTACCGTAAATAAGGGTATCGCCGGAGGTGTCGAGATGCATTGCCCAGCTGATGCGGAAGTCAAGAATTACGCCGCCTTCAAGACGAACAAATGCAGCCGCAAAATCATCAACAGCAAAAATTTCGCTGTAGTTTTCGGGTTTGTTTACGCCTTTCCAATATTCCTTGCTTTTGCCAAAAAAGTCAGAAGTGTAGCCGGATACAGCCAGGGGTTTTGGATAGTTCATGGCATTTAGCACCATGTCGAGCGAATAGCAGCCGATATCACCGAGTGCACCGATTGCACCTTTGTCCTTTTCGATAAAGGTTGTACCGTAGGGTGTGGGGATACCGCGTCTTCTGCCGCCGCCGGTCTGGATATAGTAGATTTTGCCCAGTACACCCGACTGCACAATCTTTTTAACCATCTGCATATTGGGGTCAAAACGAGGTTGGAAGCCGATTGAAAGAATTTTGCCTGTTTCCTTTTCAACTTTTCTGATTTCGATTGCTTCTTCAAGGGTTACGCACATGGGCTTTTCGAGCAATACGTTTACTCCTGCCTTCATAGAATCGATTGTACATTCTGCGTGAGTGGAGTTGTATGTACACACGCTCACTGCATCAAGCTTTTCTTTTGCAAGCATTTCGGTGTGAGAACGGTAGCATCTTGCATCCTTGAGGTCATATTTTTCGCAAAAAGCCTCAGCCTTTCCTTCAATAAGATCGGCACATGCCACAACTTCAACATCGGGCATTTTGAGATATTCTTCGATATGAGCTGCTGCAATCCAGCCGGTACCTATGATACCCACCTTGAGTTTTTTGCTTGTATCGATAGCAGCTTTGTCGTGATTTTCTTTGAATTCATCAAGAATATTTGACATTTTGATTTTTCTCCTTTAAAAAATATTGATTTTAACACCCAAATGTGTTATATTAATGTTATTATAAATCATTAATTGACCATTATCAACATAAATATTGGCTATTTTTTTCACAAAATTGACTTTTGAGGTGAAATTTTATGAGAAATGAGGTTATAATGCCCTCCATACCCAACTCTTCAATTCATATAAGCGGTACGGGGCACAAATCAAAAAAAGACGCCTTTTGTGACATACATGTCCATTCCGAATTTGAACTTCTCAAAATTTTGGAGGGTCAAACCGAGTTTTATATATATGGCAAAGAATACAGAGTCAGATGCGGTGATATAATTTTTGTAAACAGCAGAGTGCCTCACTCTACAACTATTCACAAGGACTCTATAGCTTTTTTTATTCAGTTTCACACCGATATCCAGCCCGATGATAGTGAAATACATATGAGCAAATACCTTTCGCGTTTTGTTAATATTGCCAATGAGGACGCCGTTGTGTTCAAAAAAGGCACAGAGATAAATCACTGTATTTCAAATTGCCTCGACAGCATCCGCAATGAATATATCCACAAAGACAGTTCTTACGATCTTTTTATCAAAGGCTATATATATAATATCCTTGCAATGCTTTACAGAAACAAGGTTATCATTCACCCCGAAAGCTTTTTTGAATCCGGCAATGTGAGCAAAATCCTTCCCGTGCTCGAATATATCGATGCCAACTACAGCAAGCAGCTCACTCTGCCCCAGCTCAGTGAAATAATAAATGTGAACGAGTTTTATTTCTGCCGTCTCTTCAAAAAGGTGGTTAACACTCCGGTTGTGCAGTATCTCAATTTTGTGAGAGTGTGCAAGGCAGAAAAGCTTCTTTTGTCAACCGACAAAAGTGTTTCGGAAATAGCTTTTGAAACCGGGTTTTCGTCGGTGTCGTATTTCAACCGCATATTCAAAAAATATAAGTTCTGCACTCCGGGAATGTATAAAAAGATAAAGTATGACCCGGGACATTGAAAGCAGACCGACAATTTCAATAAGCGGCAAAGCCGCGTCATTCAACGTTTTCAGTGGGAGATTGAACTCCCACTGAAAAAATTAAATGTCACCCGCCGCCTATAGAGGCGGGGGACATCTTAATTTAGTTATATTTTCTTTTACTGACGCACCTGCCAAACAGAAAGGATAATTGAGCTATAATGAAATTATTACATTTGTCAGATCTTCATCTCGGAAAGCGCGTCAACGATTTTTCCATGCTCGAAGATCAGGAATATATATTGGCACAAATAATTAAAATAACTGATTCCCAAAAGCCCGATGCTGTTATAATAGCCGGTGATGTGTACGATAAGTCTGTACCTCCCGCCGAGGCTGTCGAGCTTTTTGATTCTTTTTTATATATGCTTTCGCTTCGCCGGGTTGAAGTGTTTGTCATAAGCGGCAATCACGACTCTCCGGAGCGTCTTTCCTTCGGATCGCGTATAATGAATCGCAGTGGTATACATATTTCTCCGGTGTATGACGGAAGTGTATCTGTGGAGACTCTGACCGATAGCTTTGGAGAGGTCAATGTATATATGCTTCCGTTTATAAAGCCGGTGCACGTTCGCCGATTTTATCCGGATGAAAATACCGATACCTATACCGATGCCCTTAGCACTGCTATAGGCCACATGAACGTTGATTTTTCAAAGCGCAATATTCTCATAACCCACCAGTTTGTAACGGGCTGTTCCAGATGCGAATCGGAAGAGGTGAGCGTTGGCGGCTCCGACAATGTGGATGCATCTGTTTTTGACGGCTTTGATTATGTGGCTCTTGGGCATATTCACGGTCCTCAGAGAGCAGGAGGGGAGTTTGTCCGTTATTCCGGTACTCCGCTCAAATATTCATTTTCGGAGGTAAGTCACAAAAAGAGCGTTACTGTGGTTGAGCTTTTGGCAAAGGGAGAGGTCGGCGTAGATACCATCCCTCTTATTCCCAAAAGGGATATGCAGGAAATAAAGGGGAGATACGAGGAGCTTACTCTCAAGAGCTACTATAATAATATAAATACGGATAATTATATGCATATCACTCTCACCGATGAAGAGGACATTCCCGATGCAATAGGCAAGCTCAGGGTTATATACCCCAATATTATGCGCCTTGATTATTGCAACAAAAGAACCTCGGCATCCGCAAGTATAGACGGTGCCGACGATATACATTCAAAGACACCCTCAGAACATTTTGCAGATTTTTACAAGCAGCAGAACAATCAGCCCATGACAGACATCCAGCGCGAGTTTGTGCAAAAACTTTTTGAAGATATAGGGGGTGAGGTTCAATGAGACCCACAAAGCTTACAATGTCGGCATTCGGCCCCTACGCGGGCAAAGAAGTGCTGGAGCTTGACCGGCTTGGTACCGGAGGACTTTATCTTATCACCGGAGATACAGGTGCCGGCAAAACCACCGTCTTTGATGCAATAACCTATGCTCTCTACGGAGAACCCAGCGGAAACAGTCGCGACAAAACCATGCTTCGCTCCAAATATGCCGATGATCAAACTCCCACCTTTGTGGAGCTTGAGTTTTTGTATCGAGGCAAGGCGTATACTGTAGTGCGCAATCCCGAATATGAACGTCCAAAAAAGAGTGGCGGCGGAGTAACAACCGAAAGAGCAAATGCTACTTTAACTATGCCCGACGGCAGTATAGTTACAAAAGATAAGGAGGTCACCTCCTGCATCAGGGATATTATAAAGCTTGACCGCAATCAGTTTTCTCAGATTGCCATGATTGCTCAGGGTGATTTTTTAAAACTTCTGCTTGCATCCACAGAGGATCGAAAAAAGATTTTCAGAGATATTTTCGGCACCGATTTGTACAATCGCTTCCAGGAGCGTCTCAAATCTGAATCGGGAGAGCTCTCCCGCCGCTATGATGCTCTCAGGAGCAGTATGAGCCAATATATAGACGGTATCCTGTGCCCTGAAGATGATGTTAGAAGCTTTGAAGTAAAAAAAGCCAAAGACGGTCAGCTGCCCTTTGAAGAAATATCCGTTTTGCTCGACAGTCTTATAGAAACGTCGCAAGAAGAGGAAAAAAATCTCGAAAAAGAGCAGAACGAGCTTGACGCAAAGCTTGCCCTAATCAATGAGCAAAGAGGGAAGGCAGAAGAACTTTTTCGGGCAAAACAAGAGCTTGCCGCAACCACCGCCGCAATTAAACGCGAAAATCAAAAGCTTGCTGCGGCAGAGAACAATTTTCAATCGGCCGATGAAAATCGAAAAGCTTCAGAGCTTTTGAAAACCGAGAAAATAACAATAGAAAATATGCTTCCCGGATATATGGAGCTTGACAACTCATCCGAATATTGCCGTGCTCTCTCTGCTAAGCTTTCGGATCTCAGATCCGAAGGTGACGAGGTGTCCAAAAAAGCCGAAGAGGAAGAAAAAAAGCTTGCCGATCTAAAGCTTGAGCTCGATTCATACAAGCAGTCTGCAGTAAACTGCGAACAGCTCCGAGCAACTCTCGAAAAGATGAAAGAAAAGCAAAAAAGTCTTCTTGAACTGAAAAATTCTGTTACTACCTACAATAATATGCTCATAAAGTACGACACAGCAAAAAAGGCATTTATAAAGGCGGCAACAGAAAAGGATGAGTTTTTCCAAAAATATAACGATATGCAAAACGCCTATCTGAGCGAGCGGGCGGGCATGTTGGCATCTGAGCTTACCGACGGTGCACCGTGTCCGGTTTGCGGTTCTGTCAGCCATCCGTCGCCGGCACAGCTCTCAGGAAATGCTCCAACCGAGGCAGAACTCAAAAGCGCCAAAGCCGACTATGATAAAGCTGTGGAAACAGCCAATCATAGGAGCAATGATGCTTCGTCTTTGAAAGGACAGCTCATTACTTTAAGAGACGAAATTGAGCGCAGGGCCGAAAGCATAATCGGAAAGCAAACCACCGAAAATGTGTATTCATCTGCATCAAAGCTTTCGGAACAGCTTCGAGAGGAGATAGCTGCCACGTCGCAAAAGCTCAGCGCAGAAAACCAAAGAGAGGTTCGGCGCAAACAGATAGAAGCCTGCATACCTACATATGAAAGAGCTCTTGAAGAACGCAAATTCAGACAAACCTGCATACAAAACGAAATTGCCGCCAATGAGGCAAGCCTCGAGGCAGAAAAGAAAAATGTTGACAGATTGAAAAAAGGTCTTGCCTTCGGAAGCGGTGATGAGGCAAAACAAAAAATTGACTCTCTTGATAAAACCATACGTTTTGCAGAAAAAAAATATAATGAGGCAGACAGCACGCTTCGCCTTGTTAAAGACAATCTTGCCACGCTGAGCGGCAGAGCCGATGTTCTTAGAGAACAGATTGCAGATAAGCCTGATACAGATATTTTAGAGCTTGACCGCAGGCGAAGTGAATATACAAACAAAAAGCTTGCTCTTGCCGCACGCATAAAGGAGATATCGGCAGTTGTAAGCACCGATACGGCGTGCAGAGACAAACTTATAGAAAGAAGCGGCGAGCTGAAGGCTACCGAAGAAAAATGGAAATGGGTGAGAGCTCTTTCCAACACAGCCAACGGCAATATTGCCGGCAAAGAAAAAATTATGCTCGAAACCTATATCCAGATGGCGTGCTTCGACCGCATACTTTCAAGAGCCAACACCCGCCTTATGGTTATGACAAACGGACAGTATGAGCTTAAGCGCCGCAGTGAAGCTCACAACAACCGCAGTCAAAGCGGGCTTGAACTCGATGTTGTTGATCACTACAACGGCTCTGTCAGGAGTGTCAACACACTCTCAGGCGGTGAATCCTTCAAGGCATCGCTGTCGTTGGCTCTCGGTCTGTCCGATGAGGTTCAGTCATCGTCGGGCGGCATAAAGCTTGATACCATGTTTGTGGATGAGGGCTTTGGTTCACTGGATGAAAATTCCTTAGAGCAGGCAATTGGTGCACTTATGTCACTCTCTGCCTCCGACAAGCTTATAGGTATTATATCCCATGTGAATGAGCTTAAAGAAAAAATAGATAATCAGATTGTTGTGACAAAGGACAAAACAGGCGGAAGCCACGCAAGAATAGAAGCTTGATTTTATGAAAGTATAAAATTGTCCGGAAGGGAGAATATTTATGAAAATAACAGTGCTCGATGCCTCAACTCTTGGAGAAGACATAAACCTTAACGGGCTCAAAAAAGCAGGCGAGCTCACCGTATATCATTCCACTTTGGCAAAAGAAACTCAGGCTCACTGCTCGGGCAGTGAGGTTCTTATTCTAAACAAAGTTAAGATAAACGCCAAAACCCTGCCCGATACAACCGGCATTAAGCTCATATGTATCACAGCCACGGGTTTTGATAATGTGGATACAAATTATTGCCGCAGTAGGGGGATAGCTGTGTGTAATGTGGTCGGCTATTCTACCGATTCGGTAGCGCAGACCACTGTAGCTTCGGTGCTGTATCTCTATAACCATATGAGAGAATTTACGCGCTATGTCCAAAATGGGCAATATACCGCCGGCGGCGTAGCAAACTGCCTTACTCCGATATTTAGAGAAATCAGCGGCAAAACCTGGGGCATTGTGGGCTGCGGCAACATAGGCACTAAGGTTGCACGAGTTGCGGAAGCTCTTGGATGCAGGGTTATTGTAAACAAAAGAACTCCGTCTTTGGAGTTTGAAAACGCAGATATCGATACTCTATGCAGGGAGTCTGATATCATATCGATTCATACACCTCTCAACGAAAATACAAAGGGGATTATCAGCAAAGAAAGAATAGCCACGATGAAAAAGGATGTCATAATTTCCAACGTGGCAAGAGGTGCCGTTATTGATGAGAGGGCAATAGCCGAGGCTGTGAAAAACGGAAGCATCGGGGGCTTTGCATCCGATGTTTATTCTGTGGAGCCTTTTGGCGAAGAACACCCGTTTTATTCTATCATGCATCTTGACAATGTGTGTCTTACTCCTCATATGGCATGGGGAGCATCGGAGGCAAGAGCAAGATGCATTGATGAAATCTGCCAAAATATCAAGGCGTTTTATGCAGGCGAAAAAAGATGCAGAGTTGATTGATTAATCGGCACATTACACTGTATTTTACCAAAATAGTATCGGATTTTATCTTTTGAAGTACAATAGATGCCGGTGCGAAAGCACCGGCATCTGCAATGTCAACTGTTATTTAAGCTTTTTCTGTACTGCAGGGGAGTTAGACCCGTTTTTTCTCTGAATACCTTTACAAAATACGATACATCCGAGAAGCCCGCATGCTCCGATATTTCCGACACTGATAAGTCTGATTGCAGATATCTTTTTGCCTTTATTATGCGCGAGTTTATTTTATATTCGTTCGGGCTCATTCCCGAATACTCTTTAAACAGCTTTCTGAAATATATTTCACTCACATTACACATTTTTGAAATTTCTTTGATGCTCAGCTCCTGAGCATTGTCGTCCTCAAGATAAGCTATTCCCTTTGAAATTATGGAATATTTGGCCTCATAGGTTCGGCGACTAAATTCGGTGAGCTCTGTCAAAATGCGATACAATGCCGATTTGTGTGCTGAAAAGCTCATGGGGTTTGTTAGGCTGAGATTTGCCATTTTGTAAAAGAGAGAATGGTAATTTGCATTGTCTGCACGCAAAATCGTAACCCTGTCTGCCAGGGCAAGCGGTTGTCCGCTTTCGCCAAACATCATAAAGTTTATTCCTATTGTGCATGAATCATCGCCGTTATAATCAAAAAAGCTTACTGTATATTCACTTCCTATGGGGCAATATACAATATCGCCGCTTTTTGCAGTGAGCTTTGTACCGTCTTTTTGAGTATACTGTCCACTGCACGAATCCAGATACAATAGCAGATGTGTTGGCTTTGGACTGCCAATACAGTTAAAAAACGACATTACATCCTTTGTTTGGCTTATCGAAATTATATCATCCACACTGTAATTTAAACCGTGTAGCTCAGATAACGATTTTATCTCCAAGGCTGTCACCTCCAGAAATTAAAAATTCAGGCTTTCTCCGTCGGAAATGGATTTAAGAAGCTGCGAAATGAGCATATATGCACGCACATTGTGAAAGGGACCCTTCCAATCACTGCCTTTGATGGGGGAGATGGGTGTTCCGTCACGGTGGAGATGGCCGTACCACTCGGGATAGCCCTCATCGGCAAAATGCTCCTTGCAATAGATGAATATTTCTTCAAATTTGCGTATGTATTTTTCATCTTTTGTATACCAATATGAATAAAGCAGCGAAACAAGAGCCTCGCAGTGAACCCAAAACAGCTTCATATCCCATTCGAGGCTTGTCTCGGGTTTGCCGCACACGTCTCTGAAATAGAATATACCGCCCATTTCTTTGTCTTCACCTATATCCAGTGACCACTCGGTGATTTCTATAGCAGCCTTCATAAGCTGTGCGTCTTTGCGGTGAATTGCTTCTCGCATAATAAACCATGCGGTTTCCATGCAGTGACCGGGGTTTACCAGTCTGCCCTCAACCGAGTTCATAAATGAGCCGTCGTACGCTACACACTCCAAAAGTGCCTTTTTGTCTTTTTTGCAAAGCACATTCAGGATAAAGTCAAGTGAGTTGTCAATATGTTTGTCATATCGTTTGTCGGAGTCTATCTCGCGCATTGCCTGACACACGTTCATCATAATCATAACAATGCTGTGACTTCTGGTTTTGCGTGTTTCGGGGTTTACCTTAGGCTCAAACAATCCGGGTGTGGTATAATAATATTCAAACTTGTCAAAGAGAGCTATTGCTTTTTGCTTTGCTTCTTCAAGTCCCGTTGCCTTATAATACTCTGCATAGCCCATTATTGCAAAGCTTTCCGAGAAATAATATCTTCTTTCAACAAGAGGCTTGCCGTCTCTTGTTACTTTGAAATACATATGCCCGTTTTCGGCAAAGCAATATTTGTTTATAAAATCATATCCGCTTTTTGCGCAGTCGAGCCAGAGCTGTTTTTTTCCAAACTCATTGTAGAGCTTTGAAAACATCCACAGACCTCTGCCCTGCTGCCATACTGATTTGTCCTCGTGAAAAAGCTTTCCCTCTCTGTCAAATCCGCAAAGGTATCCTCCGTATATCGGATCCGACGATGTACTTTCCCAAAACGAAACAAAATCGTTCATCAATATATCTGTTGTTTCTTTGTGATATTTTTCAAAAAATTCTTTGTTCAATTCTATTCCTCCGTTTATTGCTTGACTGCATATATTATATCATGTTTGACAAAATTACTTTATAACCACAAATAACAAAAATATAACATTTCGATACTTTTGTATTTCTCTGTTTTTTACAAAAATCCTTTTTTCTTGATTTAGCCGCGTAAATGTTGTATAATAAATTTATACATAACTCATTAAAAAGATTTGGAATGTAAAAAACATTTTGATCATTGCCTGACAAAGGTCTTATTATGGAGGATAAAACTATGCTTTTTGATACACATGCACATTTGTGCAGCAGCCGTTTTGATAAAGTGAGAGATGAACTTATAGAAAGTCTTGCAGACAACGGTGTGGCTAACTACTGCGAAATAGGCTTTGACATTCCAAGCTCGATAGCTGCCATCGAGCTTTCGGACAAATATGATTTTGTATATGCATCGGCCGGTGTGCACCCTCACGAAACCGATGCACTCTGCCCAAAGGATATGGACACAATAAGGGAGCTTTGCGCTCACAGCAAGGTTGTGGCACTGGGGGAGATAGGTCTTGATTATTATTATGATAATTCTCTCAGAGAAAATCAGCGCAAGTGGTTTGATTGCCAGCTTTCGGTTGCCGAGGAGATAAGTATTCCCATAACCGTTCACAGCCGTGACGCTATGGGCGATACCATAGATATCCTAAAGGCTCATCCCAAGGCGCGCGGCATCATTCACTGCTACAGCGGCAGTGTGGAATCGGCAAAAATTCTTCTGGATATGGGCTTCTACATTTCTTTTGCAGGTCCCATTACCTACAAAAATGCATCCACCGCCCTCGATGTGGTGCGCTTTGTGCCCGAAAATCGCATGCTTATAGAGACAGACAGTCCATATCTTGCCCCTGTTCCCTTCAGAGGGAAGGACAACACACCCATATATGTGGCAGAAATTGCAAAAAAGATAGCACAAATCAAAGGGCTAAGCTTTGAAGAGGTCAGCGATATAACCTATAATAATGCAAAAAGAGCATACGAAATAAAATAAATTTTAGTAAAAATATATATGGTATTTTTTGTGCATGGGTGATATAATTACGATATACAGAGCAGGAATTGAGCGTTAAGTGTCAGAGAATGGGAGTAGAGTCTCTGAACGAATAGGTGTAGGCAACTGCCTAACCTTGCGATTCAATTCTTCATCCGCTGTTACCGTATAATTTTTCAGTAGCAGCCCCTCTGTTTTACGGAAAGGGGATTTTTTTTTATGACAGATGTATTAATTTTGGCACTCAAAGTATTTCTTATTGCAGTCTTTGCTGTTTTTATCGGCAAAAAGACAGGGCTTTTTTCTCTTGGAAAAATCTCGTCGCTGATTGCACTTCTCATTCTTTTATTTCTCTGCTCAGCTGAGATATATTCGGCTTTTTTCAGAGATGATATTTCACTATTGATTATATTTAAGTCGCCGTTTCTAAAATTTACGGCAGATTTGTCCTTCGGTCTTAGAATTTTCCTGTGTACGCTGTTTCTCGGGATTCTATCATCGGCACTCGGGGTGGATTTTAGCATGAAAATTAACTCGGTGCAATCTCTGTGCATTTTGGCACTTCTCATTGCTATTTCAGCTCTTTTGGCTGTTTATGCAACGTTCAGAGTCGGCAGTGCAATCAAAATTCCATTTAAGTTTATATCGGTGTTTATAACCGCGGCACTTTTTGGCCCTGTATGGGGCGGTATGGTTGGTGCACTTGCAGATATAATTTCGTTTATGATAAGTCCTGTGGGAGGAGCTTTTATTCCACAGATTACCATGGTAGAATTTTTATACGGATTTACGTACGGCCTATTTTTCTACAATTCGTGCTCTTGGGGCGGATTCAAAACTATGCTCAAGATAATAGCCTGTGTTATTTTTCAGATTGTTGTGCTCAATCTCGGCGCTACCACATATTTTCTTGTTCCTCTCATGGGCGTGAGCTTCAATACACTTCTGAGTATGAGAGCCATATCGGGAGTTGTTAACATGGCAATTCAGCTTGTGGCAATTTCTGTAATGAGCAAATATGTTTTAAAGTTCAAAAAAACAATAAGGAATTGATTAAGATATGAAAAAGCCCGTATATATTATTGACGAGAGCCTTCGCGGTATAGAAAGACCAAGTCTGCTTCTTCACAGCTGCTGTGCACCTTGTTCTACTTCTGTGTTGGAGCTTCTTGCATGCGAGTTTGAGGTCACGGTGCTCTACTATAATCCCAATATTTTTCCAAAGTCCGAATATTATAAGAGGTGCAAAGAGCAAGAGCGTTTTTGCGCTCTTCTGCCATCCGATGCCAAAATAAGCTTTGTAGCCATGCCTTGGTGCAGCGAAGATTTTAAAGAAGCTGCATCGGGGCTTGAAGATATTGACGAGGGTGGCGACCGTTGCACGAGGTGCTACAGACTTCGGCTTCAAAAAACAGCCCAATATGCTGCAGAGCACGGTTTTGACTGCTATACAACAACTCTGTCCGTAAGCCCGCTTAAATGTGCAAAGCGCCTTAATGCCATTGGTAGGGAGCTTGGCGAAAAATACGGTGTTTCGTATCTTGAATCCGACTTCAAAAAGCAAAACGGCTACAAGCGTTCTTGTGAGCTTTCCAAAAAATACAATATGTACCGTCAGGATTTTTGCGGATGCAAATATTCTCTTGCTCAAAGAATTATGAGTGCCAAGGGCTTTATTTTTGATGCAGACGGCACGCTTTTTGATACAATGGGATTTTACGAAGATTTTGCTTCGAGCTTTGTGCGCTCATTTGGCAAAACTCCCGAGCCCGACTTAAGAGAGCGTATTCGTGCCATGACGGTGCTCGAATGTGCTGAATATGTAAGAGAAAAATATTCTCTTGAACCCTCGGCCGAAGAGCTGGAAAAAATGCTTAATAAAAAAATCTATAATTTGTATGCTAATGATGTTGTGCTCAAAGACGGTGCAGCTGAGTTTTTGACCTATGCAAAACAGCGTGGTATAAAGCTGTGTATTGCCACAGCCACGAGAAATGAGTTTGTGGAGCTTGCGCTAAACGTTCTCGGGCTTAAAGATATGTTTGAATTTGTGCTTACATGTTCCGATGTGGGTGCGTCTAAGCGTGAGAGCCTCATCTATGACGAGAGCGCAAAAAAGCTTGGCTTTGACAAAAGAGACGTTGTTGTTTTTGAAGATGCACACCATGCCATTACGACAGCAAAGTCTGCCGGCTACAGGGTGGTTGCAGTAAAGGAGGAAACCGAGCTTAAATTTATTGATGATATAGAAAAAAACTGTGATATATATATAGGAACAATGATGGATCTTGTGAACAGAAAAAATCTTTGAAGAAACAGCCCGAACAGAGTGAACCTACTTAATAAGAAGAAGGTCCGCTCTGTTTTTTAAAAAAATTAAAAAATTTTGAAAAAGGTGTTGACAAATGAAAAAAAATGTGCTATATTAAATGTGTAATCGATACAGAAATGTAATTGTTACAAAAACTAAATAAGGAAGAAGGTGCTCAGGTGGACAGTGCAAAGCTTTTGACTGATCACAACGTTAAGCCGTCTATAGTCAGAGTGATGATATACGATTTCCTCAAGGGAACCAAATTTCATCCTACCGTTGACGAGATTTATCGGGAGCTTCACCCAAAAGTGCCTACACTTTCAAAAACCACGGTATATAACACCGTAAAGCTATTTGTATCAAGCGGCATCATAAAGGCGTTGCCTATAGACGGCAATCAGATACGTTACGATGCAGAAACTGCTCATCATGGGCACTTCAAATGTGACTTGTGCCGGAGAGTCTATGATTTCAAGGTAAGCTTCGATTCGGAATTCGGCTTAGACGGTTTTGATATTGAAACCAGAGAAATTTTTTATACCGGCAGTTGTAAAGATTGTAAATCAAAAAATTTATATTAAAGGAGAAATGCTATTATGAAATTTGTATGTTCAGTTTGCGGTTATGTTCACGAGGGAGATTCCGCACCCGAAAAATGTCCGGTTTGTAAGGCTTCCGGCGATAAGTTTAAGGTTATGCAGGAGGGAGCAGCTCTTGCTGCAGTGCATGAATATGGTGTGTACGGCAAAACTGTAAAAAATAACCCCGACATAAGCGAAGAAGACAAAAAGTTTATCTTTGACCAGCTCATGGCAAACTTCAACGGCGAATGTGCCGAAGTCGGAATGTATCTTTGCATGGCACGCATAGCACACCGCGAAGGATATCCCGAGATTGGTCTTTATTGGGAAAAAGCAGCTTATGAAGAAGCTGAACATGCTGCAAAATTTGCAGAGCTTTTGGGTGAAGACCTCGAACCCAACATGAAAGCTACAACAAAGGATAACCTTGCTTGGAGAGTAGACTGCGAATATGGTGCAACTCAGGGTAAATTTGACCTTGCAGCTTGTGCAAAGAAAAACGGTCTTGATGCTATTCACGATACTGTGCACGAGATGGCTCGTGACGAGGCAAGACACGGTAGAGGTCTTGAAGGACTTTTGAAGAGATATTTTGGTTAATCGTAGATACAAATAAATACGATTAAATAAACCTCGAAATTCGCTTAAATACTGCGTTTTAGAGTTAAGAACACGAAACACGATTATCCAATCACAGTTAATCGTGTTTTTTGTATCTAATCGTATTTTTTTCTCCTGTGGGCAAATGATGGGCTGTGGGCAAATTTTTAGCTCAAAAAATAGTTTGCCCACAAAAACTGCTACAACCCTCATTTTCTTTGCTTAAAATTAACTGGTCAAATTACTGTTCATATAACTCTTTGCTTTTCTCCATGTTAGTATAAGTCCTTTAATAATTTCCGGTTCTAATTCATCTATGGAGTCAAGCTCATTGTTACAATATTTATTCAGTACGTTTGATGCGTAGGTCAATCTGTTGTTAATTCCGCCAAAATGATTATCAATTGCTTCAAAACCAAACACCTTATATCTTTTGTGCCAACTTGAAGAAAATTCATTATAAAATTCATTATAATCATTTTTCAATTCAGGAATAAGCTCATTTGCGATATAAAGCAGATATGCTTTATTGCCGGATTTATATTCCCGCTGAAGATTAAATAGGATTTCTGCTTTTTTGAGAGCAATATTTATAAAGTATTTATAATATTTGTAATCTTCATGGTAATCATAGCTTTCTAAATTAACCAAGGCCTTTTCGTAAGTGTCTTTTATAATATTATAATCTACATCAAAATGCAAAAGATTAATGAGCGGATCTGTGTAAAAAAGTCCTTTTCCTATATCTGTTGCACCATCGTATCCGAGAAACAGTGAACTTAATGTGTCTATAAATTTGCGGTCTGCATTGGTAATGTGGCCTGCCGCATCATAAATATCGTCAATGGTACATTCCGTGCCCTTGTAGCAATATTCCGAAAATACGGCAAGGGAGTCAAATGCCTTAAAATAGTTGGTTTCGCAGCCATCACCGCCCCAAAGTGTGGCATACACATTTTTTACATTGTGGTCAACGCAGGCTTTGAGCGCGGGAAGCATAGTGTCTAATGTAAACTTAAAGTATGGCACCAATCCATCCCAAGTCCAAACCCCTCCGCCAAATGATACGGGGTTTTGAAAACGCTCATATTGCACAAACTTTTTGTGATAGTAGGAATAATCTGTGTCATAGTAGTGCCAGAAGCAAAGCTCAACATTGCTTGGTGCGCCGTCAATTGCATATTGCGGTATTACTGCATCGGGGACAGCATAGTAGTGGTCGTTTTCGGCACTGAAGTACATATCTGCCCATATTATCGATTCAAAATTATATTTTTTGGATATTTCAAGCACCCTTTTCAGATGACGATTAAATATATCAAGCTTTTTCTCTAAGCCATGTTTTTCAAAAAACTGACCGTGACCAAGACCTGCAACTTCATCCATACCAAGGTGTATGCGATTAGAGCGAAATGCTTTTCTCATGGCTTTTATTTCGGCCTCAATAAATTCATATGTTTGTTCTTCGTCAGGCAAAAGAGCTTTGCTGTTTTCTCTATATGGAGCGGTAACACCCCATCTAAGATATTGCTCAAGATGACCGAGAGTCTGAATACATGGTATAACCTCTACTCCCATCTCATATGCATAATCATCAATTTCTTTCAGCTCATCTATTGTGTAGCCGCCGCGCATATACCCAAAAAACGGATAGCCTTCAAGCTCATATGTATCCTCTGTGTAGAGCATAAGCATATTAAGACCGAGAGCTGTCATTTTGTCAATATAATCCTTTACTGCGTCCTTTTTCATTACACCGCCCCGTGACACGTCAAGCATTGGACCGCAGGTGTCAAACACGGGCTTTTCTTTTATTTCAAAGCTTGTTTCACCTTTTGTTATTTTCATAGAAAGCAGAAAATAACAGCGAGCTTTTTGAACTTTGGTTGTATAACCTATTGTAGCCTCATTTGAGTTGTATGCCACATACACACCATCGAATTTGATTTCATTTATGGGTTTGTTAAATTCAAAGTTGTTAATTCCAAATATTTTGTCTTTAAGTTTCACGTCTACCTCCAAAAATTAATTGTGTTTTTATATTGTAAATTTGTTTTCAGTGGGGTTTCATTGGTTTTATAACTAAATTAAGATGTCACCCGCCTCTATAGGCGGCGGGTGACATTTAATTTTTTCAGCGGGAGTTCAATCTCCCACTGAAAACGTTGAATGACGCGGCTTTGCCGCTTATTGAAGTGTTTTTGCATTTCGGCTTTTGAAGATTATACTATCACATATTATTTCATTTTTGCCGCATCAACAATTGAATAAGGCCAAGTCATGTTTTCCCATATATAAGCCTCTGCACGGTCGGGTGTTGCGCCTGCCCGATAAGAGGATGAACTGATTATCGCATCTTTATCATCTGTCAATGATATTCCGCTTAGCGGTTTTATTTCAAAATAAACCATAGTGTTATTTTCATATGCCACAAAAATAATTACCTCGGTGTCAAACACTTTTGAAGTATTATTAAAAAGGGTATATTCAAAGGTGACATCATCTCCCTGCTTAATGTCGCTTAGCTTTGAAATCGTTGAGCCTTTTACCTTCGCTCCAAATTTCTTTACGTCAACATCATTAAGTCCGGTATTAAATTTAACTATAAGATCGTTGGGCTGATTCATATTGGAGCTTGTACGGATATTTTTGCTGACAATAACAGTGTAGTCGGTATTGGATTTGAGAGGCTTTTTAAAGCTGATTAATGCACCTTTTTTTTGAGTATCATATTCTATTTTGTCAATTTCGATATTCTCGTCATTTGCCTTTACGGTAATGTTGTCTTTATTTACGGTGCCCTCCATCATAGCCACATTGAATTTGGCAAAAATATGAGTTTTTCTGTAATTATCAGCTTCACTGTCAGAATTGGAAATTGTTTCTATGCTTTCTATACAAGCAGAATAGTCGGGTCTTATTACAGAAAGATTGTCTATGAAAATTACAGGATTGCCTGTGCCGCCGGTTTGCACACGAAAATCTGTTGCCGCATTTTCAGATGTCCAATTCAAAACGCCAAGGCTTATGGGTGCGCCGGTGCCGTCTATATCAACAAAGGTTTCCATTCTTTTGTTCGGAACACTGATTTTTACCGTATAGTGATACCATTTGCCGAGCTCTACCGGATATATTTTGCCGCTTGCATCTTTAATAAAGGGCAATTCGGAATCGGCTGTTTTCTCCATTGAGTACATGCTTTGGGATATGCCGTTTATATATGTTCTTACATTCCATGCTCCGGAAGTATCGCCTGCATCGTCAACATACAGGTCATACTCAAAAAGTCTGTCTTGTTTATTCAAATTGGGGTCTTGAGTGCTTTCTGTTGTAGCAACAAATGATGTAGCTTTTCCATCCGTTCCCGGAATGGTGAACATATATGAATATTCACCCTCGACGTTTGGCGTAGGCACATATCCGCCGTTGTCATTGTAAATCCAAAAGGTGCCTTTTTCTTCCTGAAACTTTGTAGACATTATGGTTGTAAGCTTGGAAGAAAGCACACTGAATGTCACTTCTTTTGAAAAATACTCATTTTCATTTATCTTTGCGGATGCCTTTATTTTGTGAACACCACCGGATAAACCTTTGAGCACAAATTCATGTGATTTTGTACAATCTGCACTGTCATATATTTCGTCATCTATATACAGAGAAAGTGTACATTCATGATTTGATATGGCAATCACTTTTGACTCGGCTCCATAGTCCAATATAGTGCCGTTATATACACCATACAAATGTATTGAGGGTTTTCCTTTGACAGTTGTAAATTCAAAGTCAAATTCGCCGATTGTAATTTTATAGTTTGTATTTTCTTTCAGAGCAGGAGTAAATACCAGCGTTGCGGTTTTGCTTGCCGAATCGTAGGCTGCAGAGTACAAATCGGCATCGACTGCAGTTCCGTTTTCCATTATAACTGTGTTATCAACTATAGAGCGGTCTATTGATGTGCTAAATGTAACAGTCATTTTGTCGGGGGCAGACGGTGCCTCGCTTAATGCATAATCATCACTGCCCATATAAAGCTTGACACTTTCGGGATATGCCGTAGGGTCTTGCCTTGCAAGAGAAAGATTGTCCATATACAGTGTAGGTTCACCCGTACCTCCGGTTAATATACGCAAATCGGTTGCCGCATTTGCAGATGTCCAATTCAAAACGCCAAGGCTTATGGGTGCGCCGGTGCCGTCTATATCAACAAAGGTTTCCATTCTTTTGTTCGGAATACTGAGTTTTACAGTATAGTGATACCATTTGCCGAGCTCTGCGGGATATATTTTGCCGCTTGAATCTTTAATAACGGGCAATGCGGAATCGGCTGTTTTTTCCATTGCGTACATGCTCTGCCATATTCCGCTTATATATGTTCTTATGTTCCATGCTCCGGCAATATCGCCCGCATTGTCAACATATAGGTCATACTCAATAAGTCTGTCTTGTTTGTTCAAATTGGGGTCTTGAGTGCTTTCTGTTGTAGCAACA
>JAEDEG010000191.1 GCA_016293435.1 Clostridia bacterium | reverse complement strand
TTCAATCTCCCACTGAAAACGTTGAATGACGCGGCTTTGCCGCTTATTGAAATAATAGACTTGTCATAGGATAAATACAAATTATATATATCCGTGACAAGTCTATTTCAATATTATTTTATTTAATTGCAAACCATATTGTATTTTGTGTATCTTTGTTTGAATAATAAGTAATTGTAAAATAATCCGCTGTTTGACCTTCGGCTATTTCATTTGTTTGTACAGGTATGTAGCACTCTGTGCTTCCGCCTTTATAAAGTTTAACAAATCTGTAATTGGAAGGATTTATGTACCAAGAGTAATATTCTCCGGGGACTAGATCGCTTGTTACAATATTTGAACTATGCATCATATCGCTAAAACTACACACATCTTCTTTGTTATATGAAGAGAGTGTAACATAACCATTCAAGTACCAGCGTTCTTTATCATAGCCATATGAGGTATCGTTAAATTTCTTTTCCATTTCTTCTGGGCTCATAAGAGATTTTAATGTAAACTCATATGTTCCGACTGCTGCTGTTGCATTGAAGTCAAACGGATCCCAAAATGTTATAGAAACTTTATCACCGAATTTATATGGATGTTCGCGAGTGCCGTCTTTAATTTGTGAGATGTTAAAATTAGAATCCTTGCTTATGAGAACAGACTTTGTCATTTCATCCCAATTTACATAATATCCAAACGCTTCGGCTACATATCTTGCAGGCGCAAGAGTTCTATTGTCGATTATTACAGAAGCAACATCCATTGTGTATGGAATATCGTTAATATATTCCGTGGTGCTATTCAATGTCATTTTTACCGTTGTGCTATCCTTTGTACAAATTGCGGTTTGAGTAGTATCATCCCAAACAACCGTAGCTCCCATAAATTCAAAAATAGCACGGATCGGAACCATTGTTCGATTGTTTATTGTTTGTGGAGGAACATCAAAAGAAACTTTTTGACCTTCAACATAAACGCTTATTTCGTCTGTTGCTGCGTAGACGCAAGTCATTGAAGAAACTAATAAGATTATGACAGTTAATAGAGAAATAACTTTTTTCATTTGGTAAACTTCCTTTCATATGTAAAATGTAATTTTGTATTCTATAATTTGTTGAATGATAAACCAAAGCACTCCTCTCATCATTGATAAATTACAAATTAAAAAATGCGCAGCCCATATTTCAGAGCCACGCATGAAAAACGCACAAACTCTGACATTTAAGGCTGCTATACTCTTAAATATCCTTCACAACAAGGTTAGGTCAGAGAGTACGCTTTTACCAAAATAGCGTACACCTCGTTGTGAAAAATATACTTACCCTATTTTAATTTAAGAGTATAGCATACTTATAATAGCACATTTTTCTTCTTTAAGCAATACATTTGAAAAACTTTCAGCGAAATGACGATAAATATTTTTTGTTTCTGCATATTTTTCTTTCTTTGATTGTGTCTTAAATGAGCTAATGTCTGCGGGAAATTCTCGGACAAAAGATTTGAAATGCTATCGGAAACCTACGAAAAAGAACAGGCAGAATTAAAATCACTTATTGAAAATTTATCTGCTGAAATATCCGAAACGGAAGAACAGTCTGACATTGTTGAAAGATTTATTTCAAAGGTACATAAATATTTTGATTTACAGGAATTAACTCCGTCAGTATTAAACGATATGGTAAAGCGTGTTTATGTTCATGCACCACAAATTATTGACGGAAAAAGAACGCAGGAAATTGACATTGTTTATGATTTGGTCGGCATACTGCCACAATCATTATTTAAGCACGAAGAAACGGCATCAAACTTATGCCGTTTCAACGAAAACATTATTACTGTCTTATTAAGGACACCCGAAGGCGAGAGTTTTTTTATCTCTGCGGACAAGAGAAGCCGTGGCACCAATGAAAAAATGTGCATTACCCTTTTGGCAGTTAAATATCAAAGCCAAAAAAATGCCTCTCAGCCTCTGCACACAAATAATGATACACCGGCAGATGAAGCTCCTGCACCTTGTAGGTTTCTGTTTCGGGCACATTCACTGTCACATCCGATATTTCCGAAAGCCGGCTTTCGCTTTTGCCCGTCATCGAAAGAACATTCATTCCCATGCATTTTGCCACCATTGCGGCATTCACACAGTTTTTGGAGTTGCCCGAGGTGGAGAGGCATATGAGCAAATCTCCCTCGTTTGCATAGCCGTATGTGAGCTGAGCATACATCATATCGGGTTCTGCATCGTTTATGTATGCCGATAAAATTGCGCTCTGGCTGACCAGCGAAATTGCCGGCAGTGCACCCTGAAGCCTTGAGGCAAGAGATTCGGGGATTTTTTCGCAGCAAACCCTGCGCTTTGAAAGAAAGCCCTTCATCAGCTCGCCCACAATATGCTCACTGTCGGCGGCACTTCCGCCGTTGCCGCACACGAGTATTTTATTTTTGTTTGTATAGGTTTTTATGATAAGCTCTTTTGCTGCTTCTATTTTGCTGCGGCAGTCTTTGAGGGATGGATATCTTTGGATAAGTTCGTTTATCATGTATGTATTCTCCTTCTTCATGACATTTTTTCAATCTGTTCAATAAGCGGCAAAGCCGCGTCATTCAACGTTTTCAGTGGGAGATTGAACTCCCACTGAAAAAATTAAGCGTGGCCACACTGAGCGCGGCATAATCGCCTATGCTCTCGCCGAGCTTTGCCGGCACAACCCTGCATACATCAAGCGCGGCGCCCAGGCACTCTCTCTTTAAAGTATTGTTCATAGCCTCGCAAAGCAAATCGGAGCATCGGGCATATATACTGCCTATTACAATTTTTTCGGGGTTCAGAATATCTATAAGTATCGCCAGTCCCTCTCCGAGCTTTTCGCCGCAAATGCGAAAAATTTCTTTTGCATCCTCATGTCCTTTTGAGGCACATTCGGCTATTGCCTTTGCGGTAATAAGGCTTGCTTCGGTTCTGTTTTTGCAGTACGATACGGTTTTGCCCATCTGCCATTTTTCTTCTGCCATCATGGTGCCGAGCTGAGCCAGACCGCCGCCCGAACAAAAGCCCTCAAACGAGCCTTTTTTTCCGTAGCCCACGGGGCCGAAAGCAGAGAGCCTTATGTGCCCAACCTCGCCCGCCATATCGTTTGTGCCGGTATATAGCCGGGAGTTTAGAATGAGCCCTGCACCAAGACCTGTGCCAAAGGTCAGAAAGAGCATGTTGCGCGAGCCCTTGCCCGCACCGTATTTCCATTCTGCCACTGCACACGCATTTGCGTCATTTTGGAGCGTCACATTGCCGCCGTAGCGTTTTTTCAGATAATCTGTAATCTCTATATTATCCCAGCCCTTAAGGTTAGGGGGCGACATTATAATGCCGCGCTCCGAATCGAGAGGCCCTCCGCAGCTTATGCCTATGCAGCTTTTGTCGTTTGTCAGCCTGTCTGCAATATCGCATAGCCTGTCTATCATTTCATATGCAGATACAAAGTGATCTGTTGCTATTGTCTCTTTGCTTATAATTTTTATATCGTCTCCGATTTGTTCGCCGATGCAGACGGCACACTTTGTACCGCCTATATCAAAACCAATCATAAGAAAATCACCACCTTACAATTTCAATAAGCGGCAAAGCCGCGTCATTCAACGTTTTCAGTGGGAGATTG
>JAEDEG010000047.1 GCA_016293435.1 Clostridia bacterium | reverse complement strand
CTCTGCTGCCTATTTTTATGTCACCTGACTGTTTGTCACACTCGATTTTGTCATCAATCATAAGTGAAAGCAAATTCAGCGGAATCATAAGTGTGCCGTCAATATTGCGCGGCTTATAGCTATAGTCGCCATAGGGTTGCTTTTGACCGTCAATATACATTTTATCGTTGGTCATCATAAACACGATTTTATCCTTGAGTGCCGCATCAAGCTTGTCTTTCGGATCCATAACCGAATTGTATGTTACAACTTCACTCTCACCAAAAAATTCATCATTCATAAGTTCTGTTCCTGTATATACTCTTATCCAGTCATAGTCGGTATTATGAACACTGCCAACAGAATTTATCATATCAAATCGAAACATGGTAGGGTAAAAATCTGTCGAAATGGGATGAGTTAATTTTTTGACACCGTTCATATATACTGTGGCAGTACCCGAATTAATGTTATAGGCTACAGAAAATCTAAACCATTCTCCGGGAGTGAAATTACTTACTACAGAATTGTCATCATTTGCAATTATACTGCCCGTTCCCACAGCATCATATCCCAGACGCCAGTTACCGGCACGGTTTTTTGTATCAAGAAGTCCTGCAGCAGATGCCGGTCCGCTAAGCTCGTTTACTCTCATTCTAAAATCTACAACGTATGTTGTCTGATTGGAAATATCATCGGGAATAATGTCAAAAAACGAAGTACTTTTTGTATTTTCGTCGGCAAACATTCTGATGACACCGTTTCCCTCATCATCAACCTGATGTGATATCGTTCCGCCCTGTTTGTTTACATAGACACCTGCAATACTTGTATTAAAATTGAGATGCAGCAGTGTTGTTACAGATGTATCACTTTCGGTTGTGGAACTAATTTTGAACAATTCTGTATTTTTACTTTCTGAATAAATACTGTTCTCATTTTGCTGGGCTGCAAATACGGGAACTTCTCCCAAAATCACGGCAGTCGACAAAAATACGGAAATAAGTTTTCTGATCATTGTACAAGCCTCCCTACTCATATATACACATTGCCTGAATGTTGTGCATATATACCTGAAGGAATACTCTTGATGCATTCTCTTCGCCAACGGCAACGGCACTTTTCAGCATATCGGCATTACCCTGTTTCACCATTTGACATTTTGTATCATATAACGCACACTTAACAGATGAGCCGAGTTTAAAAACTGCCATATTATCATTGAAATCATCGCTATAGCTTGAATTAAAACCGGAATATCCGTCTGAATCGAGTATGAGCACCAATGAGCCGTTTTTACATGAATAAACCTTTCCTGTATAACACGAAGTATATGCCTGTCCTTCATTTGGAGCATTTGTACCCGTTCTTGCAGATGAAGTGATCACAGGTCGTTTAAGAACTGAGTTATAATTTGCGTCTATGGCTATACCATTTATGTAACCAAGCTGATCTAAGTTAATTCTGACAATATCTCCCGGCACCGGAATTTTATTATTCTGTTTGAATTTGTCATAGGTCTCTTGATCGATGTTATACTTATTATAAGCACCGCCTCTCCACATAAGAAGCTTATACACATAATCATTATTATTGTTGTCTATTCCTTTGGTCATACTTTCAACAACACCAAGAGTGCCAAGCTTGTGTGGTTCGTCCGACATTCCCTCGCCGGTATATACCACGATTGCCCCCGGAATAAAGCTTTCATCAAGGTCGAAAGCATCATATGTGATTGTTCCCTGTTCCAGTGACGCAGTGGTTATTACCCTGAAATATTTATCATCAAAATTACTCTCGGGATTGCTAAATATTTCATCGGAAACCAAAAATATTACAGTTTGTCCTCCCATATAAACATGGGGTGACAACACCTGCGAGCTCGATTCCCAATGGGAGGTTATTCTTTGCAGGTACAAAGTCAAGCTGTCGTCATTTTTTATCGCATTTTTATACTTCTCAGTCATATCTGTGGTGTCGGCAGGCGGAGCAGCTGTGTCTATTTTGGAAACATATCCGTCGGAATTAAGCTGATATCTTATGAGCTGAGGTTTTACAGACGATCCGTCAGAAAGTTCGCTGATTATTTGAGCATCATCACATTTGAGCATTTTTGCATTGAACAATATTTTAGAAGAAAGCTCCAAATCATTAACCTCTCCGTTTTCGTCTACAACAGAAATATTTACCTTGTCAGACAATGGCGAGCTGTCACGCTTAAAGCCTTTGAGATATCCGTACTGCATTGAATCTGAATTGGGAACCGAAAATCCGGTAACTGTTTTGTCGGCTGCAAGAAGGAATTTGTAGGTATAACCAAAGGATAGCTTATCAAAATCGGTAAACCGTGAATTAATTTTATACTCAACATCTCCAATTATAACCGAATCTGCAGTTAGTTCTCCAACCGAACCCTTGACGGTTTGTTCGCTCACAATAGCCTCGGTATACAATTCATCGGCAGATCGGTACAAAGTTATAACCGCACCGGTTTTAATCTCACTTATCGAAATGGGTACAAGATTTCCGTTTTTGTCTGCCTTTTCTATGAGACAGTAACCGTTGTCATCATTTTTTAATACTGCAGAAATTCCACCGTTATCAAACACTGTCTGTGAATAAAGGTCTTTTGAGGATACAACCATATACTGCGGAATTTTTGCTTTTACAACATCAAAAGCATGGTCTCCGTCATTATCGATAAGCTCAAATGAGCCATATCCTGTCAAAAAGTCTTGGTCGGTATTAATATATCCTCTGCCGTTTTTGACAAAAGTGTATGAACGAGAAAGGCGGTAGTTACGGCTTTTTCCGGTTGCTTCATCATATGTTGAAATAATATATTTGTCGTAAGATTCTATATCAGCACCATCAAGCAAAATAACCGAATATCCAGGATCAATATAAACAATATTTATGGTTTTGTTTTCATCATACCATGCAGTCACTTTGTGACCAAGAAATTTTTCTGCATCGGTCATATTGCTGTAAAAAGTCTGAGAATCAATGACAAATCTCGCTTTAACTACGTCATTATCATTAGAAAGCGACGCATATCCCACAGTTTTTACAATGCCTTCAATTTTGGTAAGATGAAAATATTCGCTCAAAGGACAAACGCCATACTTTCTTTGAGCTGATATCCCCTCACTGCTTATGCCTGTCACAACACACATATCGGATTTTAGCATATTTGCTATAAGCACACAAGCGTCGGCATATGACAATACAGAATTTTCGCTGCTTATATTCTCAGTCATATCCAGCTCATCTGCTATTTTAATGTATCCATATGGGTAACCGCCGTTAAGCCACGCTATGTCATTGTAGCCAAGAGCAGCCACCGACATCTTTATCGCCGCATTCAATTCAATCGGATCATTGGGTTTGAATTTTCCTTTACCGTTGCCGTCGATAATTCCAAGATGGGCTGCCGTAATAACGGAGCCGGCATAGGTGGTTGAATCTGTCACATCTGTAAAAAGCGGTTCAAAAGAAGACGGCTCCGCATTCACTGCTTTTATTATCAAATCAGTGTATTCTGCCCTGGTAACCAAATGAGCAGGATCGCTTTGAGAATTTTCTGCTATTCCCAAATTAATTAGTATACTTAATGCAGTTTCATATTCTCCGTAGGCAGTTTCATTATTTATGTTTGCATTTCCGGCGTCTGCAGGTAAGAGCGATATAGTAAGAGCTATAGTTATCGCAAAGCAAATTAATGTCTTTTTCATTAAATCATTCTCCTCATGAAATCTACTTTACCAAAGCGTTGTACAAAAGCTGAGCAGCTTCTGCTCTTGTAATTTTATTTTTTGGCAAAAACATATTGTCACCGTTTCCATCAACAATGCCTGCGGCACCCATTGCACCCACAGCCTGCTTTGCATATTCCGAAATGTCTTTTCTGTCAGCAAAGATTCTGTTTCCTCTGGGAGCTGTTCCTTTTGCCGACAAAAGCCTATATATAATAAGTACAGAATCTTCGCGGCTGATATTTTCATAAGGCATAAAATACCCGTCAGCTCCGTTTATAAGCTTTTTTGCAGCAGCATCTGCAACCGCTGTAAAATACCAGTCTGTCGGCATAACATCTGTAAATTGTGTATCAAGATTTGTTTTTTCAACATCATCGGAAAGCGATGATACCATTTTGATAAACTCTGCCCTTGTAATATTTGCCTGAGGTCGAAAAGAATTATCCTCATATCCGTTTATTGTTCCTATAGAAGATAATTCGCTCACAGCATCATATGCCCAGTGCTCGGCAGTAACATCAGTAAAACTGATTGTCGCAGCATCGTTTGATGTTTTATCAATCTCAATGGGGGTTGTTATAACAGAAGAACCGCCGGATGTCCCCTTTGAACCGCCGGAAGGGCGTGAACTGCCGGACTGTTTATTTTCAGCGTTGTAGGTACGTGACACACTGTCGGCAAGAGCCGCAGTAAGCTCATTGAAATTTGTGTAAGGAAGATTTGATACCACACCTTTAAATACCGAGTCTGTATTCTTGATTTTGCTGTAATCGGATCCGATAAGCGTTGATTCAAAAAAGTCGTAATAATCCACTGTTATTATCTCTTTTACCCTAAGCCAGCTCTCGGTTGAATTGATTTCATTCAAAACAAACGAGGGTTCAAGCTTTGGCACTGTAACCACAAATGTGCGTTCTGCACTGTTTTTTCCAAGACTCAGGGTTGCAGTGAGAGTTACTGTCTTATCCTTTGCTTTTCGATTGACCGAGCCGTCTGCGGAAATGACGCTATCATCGCTCGATTTCCAGGTTACGCCACAAATTTTATATTGTGATGGCAATGTAAGTTTGGATGTGACGTTATCAATACTCTGTTCAAAAATATCGGACCAATGCATCCCTTGCGCCAATTCGTCAACACAACCCGATGAATATGTAATCGTCATCTTAAAAGCTGTCGATTCCATTACCGAATTGTCACCTGCATCCGAGGGGCGATCTATTCTGAGAGCTATCAAATTATTGTCTCCGCTGCCGAGGGCATTTATCAATTTTTCTTTATCAATATCCAAGGTAAGGCTGTTTAAGGCTGTTTTATTAGTCCTTTCACCAACCGTAACTCCACCTTCCCACATACCGTCACTTACAGCCTGCGTATATGTAAGCGATGAATTGATTTTATCTTCCATACTGTCTTCAAGTACAGAAAATCTGATATCACTAATCAAATTTTCTGAGGTGTAAGCCGCCTTTGCAGATATAGTTATTTTTTTTGCAACACTCAGCGGAGTTTCATATCCCGTAAAATCAAATAATGCAAAGCTCTTGCGGTCATTGCTTGCCTGCAATCCGTTCAAATTTCTGCCATCATTAATAAGCAGATAAACCGAGGAAGCGATAATATCGCTGTTATATATCTCATCTTCGGAGGAAGAATCAAGCTTTGGAACAATGATTTCAAATTCGTGTGATGCGGTCTTTGTGCCAAGCTTGAGCGTTGCAGTAAGGATTACCGTCGTATCCTCAGGCTGACGTATGACGGTGCCGTCTAAGCTGACAACAAGTTCATTGCTTGAATGCCAGCTTATCTCACAATTTTTGTACTGTGTCGGCAGAGCAATATCGTTTGTAACAGAATCTATATTCTGTTCGCAAACATCAGACCACTGCATACCCTCTGCCAACTCATTAACACAATTCGACGAATATGATAACGTGAGCTTTAGGGATGCCGGATTTAAAATTATGTTGTCACCCGATTCCGAAGGACGTTCAATTCTGAGCGCAATCAACTTATTGTCTTCACTGCCAAGTGCGTTTGTTATTTTTTCTTTGTCCATATCAAGAGTAATATTTTTTACGGCAGTTGTATCTGTTCTTTCGCCAACCGTAACTCCCCCGCTCCATATACCGTCGCTTACAGCCTGCGTATATGTCAGTGATGAATTGATTTTATCTTCCTTACTGTCATCAATTAAAGAAAATCTAATATCACTAATCAAATTTTCTGCGGAATAAGCCGCCTGTACAGATAAGGTTATTTGCTCTGCAGCTCCAAGCTGGGCTTCATAGCCTGTAAAATCAAATAATGCAAAGCTCCTACGGTCATTGCTTGCCTGTAATCCGTGCTGTAATCCGTTCAGATTTCTGCCATCATCGTTAAGTAAATACGCTGAAGAGCAAATAATATCACAAGTATATATTTCCTCTTCAGAGGAAGACTCAAGTTGCGAAGAAGTAATTTCAAATTTGTCGGACGCGTAAGCAGGCAACTCTGAAGCATATACAAAAAACGATGATGCGACAATTGTAATCGCAATTACACACGCCATTATCCTTGTTTTCATCTTCCCACTGCTCCTTTTGATTTATTTTGCATTAACGCAAAGCGGCACTGCCTGTCCCAAATTATTCCATGCAAAAGCTTTAACACTGCATCCGCTGCTAACACCTGTCATAGTAAGGGGAATAACCGCAGCCTCGCCGGCAGCACTTTCAACATCTTTCACCTGAACGGCTTTGAGCTTATCACCCTCATACACTGCAATTATAGCAAAATAATTTTTTGCCGTGTCGGCAGCATTGTATGAAGCAAACACAACATCGGCTGCTTCTTCGGTAACCTCCACAACAGGAGTGTCAACATAAAACTCAGGTGTTACCATCAAATCAAAAGCTTTGGAATATTCTTTGACAGTTGCGCTTAGAGTCACCGGCTGAAGTGTTTTGCCGTTTACAACTTCACCGGTCGATTTGATAATATCCTCATTGCTTGAAGTCCACTGTATACTATTTCCGTCCAAAGTCTGAGGAAGAACAATATCTTTATATACGCGGTTCTGAGCCTGCTCTGAAATACTTGACCACAACAAATTGCTTACGCGTGTTTGCAGATAGTTTTTATAGGCTTCGCTCTCGTCATCATAAGTGAATGTGAGCTTCAAATCTGTTTTAAGCCATGTATTGCCGAGCGTTGTATCTCCAATGGGCTGTATTCTTATTGCAACAATTCCGTCTGTACCGCTTTCAAAGGCTTTTATGAGCGCTTCCTTATCTACATCGATTTCAAAATTTGCGGTATCGGTATCATCTGTTCTCTGAGCCAGCAAATCGCCGCCTCCCCAAAGGTACTTATGGCCGTTATTATAGGTTAGTGTATCTGTTATATACTGCTCTTTGCTTTCATCAAGAACATATATGCTAAAGCTATATAAGTGAACCCACGAGTCGTTGGTTATTCTGCTGCCTGTGATTTTTATGCCTGTTGCACCGTAGAGCTCGGCTTCATGTCCGGTCAAATCAAACAAAGCAAAGCTCCTGCGGTCTCTGTCGACTTGCATTTGATCTGGAAATGAAGTATCTCCGTAATTAAAGCAAATAAAGCCTCCGTTGCTCATGTTAACATTAGATGTAGAAAGAGGTCTTGTAGAAACTGTGACATTAAAGCTTTTAACTGCAGAAATACCATTGGCATTAAGAGTAGCTGTCAAGGTGACTGCCTGCGGAGCGTTTGAATAATGAATGGTTCCGTCAGCTTCTATAGCGCCGGTATTGTCGGAACTCCAGGTTACATCACAGCCATTATATTTTGAAGGCAAAGAAATATTCTGTGTTATACAGTCAATATCCTGTTCGGAAATATCGGACCACTGCATATTATCTGCCAATGCTGTAACATAATCTGTGGGATATGTAAATGCAATACTTATGGTGTTAGGATTAATTTGTGCATTGTGGCTCCATCCGCTAATTAATTCCGCTCTGAGCGCTAAAATGCTGTTATTTCCGCCGCTAAGCACTCTCTTTAATGCTTCTGCATCCATAGAGAGAGACAAATCTCTAATATCTTCTTGCTCGGTTCTTTGGGCAACTACAGTTCCGCCCGTCCAAACCGAATTGGACACAGCGTCATTATATGTTAAACCATATTTAACATTACTTTCCAAAGCATCATCAATCGCATAAAATGCAATATCTTGAATTAAGTCGGTGCTCCATTGTGCCTGTGCCTTTATAGTCACTCCGGAGGCTGCATAAAGTTGTGCTTCATAGCCTGTAAAATCAAAAGTCATAAAGGTTTTTCTGCCGCCGCTTACCTGTGCGGAGTCATCAAAGGTGCGGCCGTCATCCAACACAAAGAATACAGAAGACTTGTTTACAGTTGACACTGACTCATCGGCAGCATTAGCTGTACCTCCACATACGAGTGTTGACATTACTATCACAAAAGATAGCAGTCGTGCGATTGTTTTTTTCATAAATAACATCCTCTCTTTTATAAAATTTTTATGAATAAAGCATATCAATTAAATATGCCTTAAACCATATTTAATTTTAGAAATCTACATTCGGCATAAGCGCCGCATCACACATGATTTCTTTTATATCTTTGTCGCAGTCCCACATACAAAGCCCCATGACCGCCGCACCAAAATTGATTTTTTCTTCAAACATACCTTCCTCTATCAGAGCCGTGACCATAGTCTTGCCGTCTGTCCCATCCTTGATTGTTTTCATCATGATGTTTGCTTTGTCTGCATTTTTCAACCAGTAAGCATTCTGATATCTCCACAGTTTTTTTCTTTTCTCATATCTTGGCGATATATCTCGTGCGTTGTACTCTCCGAGAACAAAGCTTCCTTTTTGATGTTCAAATACAGTCCAATCAAGACAACATAAACCTTTTAGCACAACCGAGAAATTATCATCTTTTCCTCTTAAATTTGCGGCTTTTCTTACAAGCTCACATGACTCTTCAAATTTGTCTGCATTTTGAGCTACATATGCAAAGGGGAATGAGCCGCAGTCTTCCCATACAATTTCAACACCGTTGTCAATGCATCTGAGTTCGTCAAGATTGTGGCATACGCTTGTCGCATGCAGACCAAATTGCAGCCTTATATCACCAAAACGCTGCGTAGTGAGTTCCCTTGCAAGATTTACAAAGTTTGCTGCCTGAGCAGCTATGCTTACGCCGTCTTTGCTGCTTTCATCTCTTTCGGTGAATGTCTGAAAATATATTCCGTCGCCGCCTAAATGTGCATAATTCTTTTCATAATTATCCAGCGAATCGGTAATTATTTTTCTAAGAGCGTCTGTATTTGAAATATCATAGTCATATCCCCATCCAAACGAAAATCCCCATATGAGCTTAATTCCCGAAAGATGCGCATATTCTATCATTTCCTTTGCATTAATCGGTGCATGATCATTCCAAATTATGATAGTATTCATTTTAAGACGCACCATGTTATCTATAAATCTCTTATAGTCAAAAATAACATGTCCCCAAGTCCAAATTCCTCTTTCCCTGATTTTGGGGCAGTCCTCAAAATCGACCTCTTTCATTTTCTTGCTAAAAGCCGGTGTGAAATATTTTTGGAGATGCTCATGATTTTGTTCGGCATATTGCAAATATCTCATACAAAATTCACTCACTGCATAAAGTGCACCGTTTTCTCCGCCACCCGCAAGGGCAAAAATCTGGTTCTCAGAATTTTTGGGATTGTCAAATATTTTTATTCTATAGCCCTCTTCGTCATCGGGAACACTCAACAAGCCTTGGCTGCATAACTTCTCTATGTACCGGTTGTTCTGCGGACATCCTACTGCAATAATACTATGAGATTTTTCGTCCACCTCAGTAAGTTTATTTGCCTCTGTCACAGTCAGCACATATGGTACCTTTGGAGCAATCTCTCCATATAGGTAATCAACACATCTTTTCATACGTCCTTCATATTTGCCGCAAACAATCATAATTCGATGTTCGCCGTATTTTTTCATATCCATTTTTAACTAAGTTCCTTTCTGCATTTATTTACTTCAATTATCTTCTTTTTTTCATGATTATTCAAGGTTTCAGTTGACAAATTAATAAAACTATATTGACTTTTTGCTCATGGCTTGCTATAATGTTTGACATAGGATGTGATATTTTATGTATGATGATAACCACCGCATTTTGTTTAACAATGTACCGATTGCCTCACAAAGTGTCATTATAACACCTGATTCTCAATCATCTCGTCCTCATGACGACGATGGCAACATAATCTTTACTCACCTTCATAATCATAAAGATTTTGAAATAATATTTATCAAGTCAGGTATAGCTCATTTTACGATAGATGGAACACCCATTGAGGCACATAGCGGCGACTTGCTGCTTGTCAATCCATATGAGCTCCATTTTGGAGTTGCAGATTGCACAATGGAGACATTTTCTTTTTATTGTTTTACCTTTGACCTTTCGATATTATGCACTAAAGCATCTCATCCGGTGGCAGAAATGTGCAGCGATCTATGGGAAAGAACTGCTAAATTTGACAATATTATATCAGATTCCGATGAGGCTGTAAGCATTATATCGGAGCTTGAAAAAAAGTTTAAAACAAAATGCAGTGCATGGGAATATTACATGTATGCCCATATGTTTGAATTTTTCGGTTTTTTGGTCGGTTCAGGATATTTGCGTAGCATCGACTATGTATCAAAAGAAAAAATATTTGTCAAAAAGGTTCAGGAGTATATAGAGGAAAACTTTTTAGATAATATCAACTCCGCCGACGCAGCGGCGGCGCTTTCTTATAACAACAGCTATTTTTGTCGCCTTTTTCGTAAAAATTTCGGTCGAACCTTTAGTGAATACCTTAATTTCTACCGCGTCAATTATGCTAAGGAACTTTTGGAGGGTGGTTGTTCAGTTTCGAAAGCCGCCTTTGCTTCGGGGTATAATGATGTCAGTTATTTTATAAAAAAATTCAAAAAATATAATGCCTACACTCCTTCCGAGTATATTCACCAAATAAAATAGTAATAAACCATATCAAAACACCTGATTTCGATACGGTTTATTACTATTTTTTACAAAGAAAATTATTTTTTTATAGATTCAATAACTCTTTTAACAATTTCGTTTACTTCATCCGAAGATGCACTGCTATATTTGGCATATTCCGGACTTTCGGGCATCGAGAAAAACCCTATTGATTTTTTTGCATCTTCACGCATTGCCGCGGTTGCTGCAAGCTCAATATCGTGGTAAAGCATATCCTTTTTCAGTGCATCCACAGCTGTACCGCCTGCCTTTGCCATATAGGTATAGCAGTTAATTTTTCTAATTCCGAGCTTTATTGATTTTATATAATCGGCAGGATTAACACCGCTTCCTCCGTGCATTACCAGCGGAATCGAAACCATTTGTCCTATTTTCTTGAGTCTTTCAAAATCCAGCTTGGGAGCTTTTTTATAAAGCCCGTGAGCTGTACCGAACGCACAAGCAAGTGCATCAATACCGGTCTTTTCGGCAAAATCCTTTGCATCATTCGGGTCTGTATATACACTCTCGCCACCGGCACCGCCGCCTTCTCTGGCACCCATAGAGCCAATTTCCGCCTCAACAGAAGCTCCGTGTTTTCTCGCCATTTCAACCACAATCGAAGTGTTGGCATAATTCATTTCACGTTCAAGCTCCGAACCATCGTACATTACGGATGTAAAGCCTAAATCCAAGGCTCTTTTAACATAAGACATATCTGTTCCGTGGTCAAGATGTACGCACACAGGCACAGCCGCCTTTTCTGCCATAAAAAGCATAATTGGAGCAATCTCTTCAATTTTGCATATATTCATTTCGTCATGAATTTGAGCATGCATTATGATAACAGGCATTTTCTGTTCTTCTGCCGCGCCGATAACAGCCCTCATGCTTGCAAGATTTGGTGTATTGAACGAGCCAATAGCACATTTCTTTGCCTCTGCAACCTTTAAAATTTCTTTCAAACTTACTAACATATTTTCACCTTTTCCTTTATCTATCAATATCTGCAGCAATCGGTCTTACAGCATCATATATTTTTTTATAGACATTATAACACTTTTTATATTTTTTGGCATTGTCAAAATTAGGAATAAAAGTTTCCTTTTCCTTTACAAAAGCCGACTTTGCCTCATACAAATCCTTGTATATTCCTATCGCCACACCTGCCATCATGCATGTTCCGCAAGCCCCTGCCTCCTTGGCAAGCAAAGCGGTTACAGGTCGGTTTAAGATATCTGCCTTAATCTGCAGCCACACATCAGATGAAGCTCCGCCGCCCGTTGCATAAAGCTTTTCGGGTTTTATTCCAAAGCTCTCAAGGTGCTCAATATTAGTCATTATTTCATATGTAACGCCTTCCATAAGAGCCTTATATATATCAGCGTCTGTGTGTTCAAGAGTAATTCCTATCATTGCCGCCTTTGAGCCGTTGTCCATATACGGATTTGCTGCGCCTGCAAAATGCGGCAAAATCAAAATACCGCTTGGCTCATCCTTTACCGCAGAGTCAAGCTCTGCATAGGATTTATCTTTTGAAAAATTATCACGAAACCACTTTAATGCTGCACCTCCGGTAAAAGAAAGTGCATAGCACACATAAGTGCCTTCAAACACATAGGGAACCACTGAATACCCCTCAGCATACAGCTTTTCGGATTCGGGAATTTTATCAAACACAGGTGTCACACATTCAACCGTACCGGTTCCGTCAACCGCCTGTCCAACCTCAAAAACGCCCGACCCAACAGCTGCAGCAACCTGGTCGTGTGCACCGTTTACGATTTTAATACAATTTTTAATTCCTAATTTTTCTGAAATTTCCGCTTTTATTTCACCTGCAATATTAAACGCAGCAACAGGAGCAGACAAAAGCTTTTTATCTATTCCCGCCGCATCAAATATTTCATCACTCCAGCATTTATTTCGTATATCAAATGCCATTGTTCGTGCCGCCAGCGAATAGTCTATATATGCGTTTCCCGTAAGTTTATATACAATATAATCCTCCATCAGCATAATACGTTTTATCTTTGCAAAAACCTCGGGACGGTTGTTTTTTATCCACATTATCTTGGGTAGACTGTACATCTGGTGAGGCTTAACTCCCGAGATATATGTGATTTTTTCTTCGCCCAATGCTTCACAAAGCATTTTACGCTCCTCTTCCCCTCTTGGGTCTGTATACAACATTGAAGGCATCAACACATTATCATTTTCATCCAAAGCAATAAAGCTTTCACCAAAAGTGGTAACTCCTATTGCAGAAAGTTCACACTTTTGTGTCGTATCCTTTATAACCTCACACACAGCATCAAAAATAACCGACGCATCAAATTCGTGTTCACCGCTATGTCGGCTGACCTCATATTCCTTATATGAATTGTATATAAAATTCCCCTTATCATCATATGCCGTCAGCTTGCAGCCTGTTGTTCCGACATCAAGTCCGCCTATAATCATAATTACACCTCAATGCTTACAACATCATAACCAAGGTAATATTTGAAAGCTTCTTCTAAAATTGCTTTTACATGACCGTTTGCGACGGTTGTATGATGTTTGAAGCCACCTCTTGCAAGCTTTATCAGCTTGTTTTGTAAATTATCTATGTGTGCCACACCGCCACAGCCGAAAAACTCTTTTTCTATTATATCTTCTGTAAACTCTCCCTCACTGAAATAGATTGTAATTTTTCCATTTTCGGTTTTGCAATTGGAAAATGTCATTGGGAAAGATGCAATTCTTCCTTCATTTGATCCCCATCCGCTTCCCGGGTCACCTTTGTCAAACATTTTATGTGATGTAACAGTGCCCTTTGCCGCCATAAGCTTTTGAGCAGTTGAACCGCAATGGAAAAGAATTACCTTATCAGGGTCATTTCCATAGTTGTTGTTCCAGTCAAGGCAGGCAGCAGGACCTTGTGTTGCAAGTGATAACGCGCGCATTGTTATTGCAGAACACATATCTATTTCACAAGAGGCAACAATACCTCTGTCATTTAGCTCCGAAATAAGCACACAAGGACAAACACGAAGATATGTCTCCATTTCGTTCCAGCAACGGAGTGAAACGGCATCAAGGCGGTATTCTTTTATGTATTCATCAATAACTACACTGATTTTGGAAAGCATTATCTTTTTGTCTTCGGGAACATTTGTAAAGTCAGTATAGTTTTCCAACACAGCTTTTTTAGCTACTACTTTTTCATCATCATCCGACTTTGCACGAACAAGCTCAAAAAGCTCTGAAAGGTCAAAGCTTTCTACATTAATTCCGTGTCTTTGCATTGTAAGCTCATCAAAACGAACTGTTTTAAACGCGGTTGTTCTTGCACCTATACAACCGATTGTAAAACGCTTCATACCGTTTACAACACGGCATACACCGGCAAAATCAGAAAGATTTTGTGCAAATTCAGGAGAAAGCGGATGTACAACGTGAGGTGTCATTACTGTATACGGAACCCTATATTGCTCAAAAACATCGGTAACAGAAAACTTTCCGCAATACGCATCTCTTCTGTGCTGAAAATCCATCTTTCCTATTTCATCGGGATATGCTTGCATCAAAATCGGCACACCTGCATCCTGAAGTGCAGCAATAGCACCGTTTTCATCAACGAATATAGGCATACAAAGTATTACACCGTCATATTCCCCCTCGTGAGATTTAAGCCAATTTGCATAAATTCTGCCCTCATCACGGGTTTCAACTGCACCGTAACGGGTTGCATCCTTATCCATCATAATATATTCATATCCGGCATCTGTCACTGCCTTTACCATATCTTCTCTTGCACCTTCAATAAGCTCTGCCGGCATAAATCCACGATTTCCGAAATATAAAGCAAATGTCTGTTTTTTCATACAATCTCTCCTATTATTTTTAAATTATATCTTGATTATATTTCTTTTTCTGGTATAATGATAGATAAATATGTTTGAAAATTGGTAAATTTGTACGGAAAGTCAGGATGTTTTTTATGGAAATGAAAATTAATTTTGAAAAACTTGATGAAATTATGCAGGCGTTTTATTCGCTGACAAAAATTAAAATTGTAATTTTTGATGAAGATCATAACCTTATTCACTCTTATCCACAGTACGATTGTGCCTTTTGCAGAAAAATGAAAAGCTATGTACATACTGCAGAGCAATGTGCTAAAAACGATATCAAAATTTTTAATGAATGCAAAAAGACCGGCAACCTCATCCTCTACACCTGTCACGCAGGACTTGCGGAGGGTTGTGCCCCACTCAAACAAGGCGGAAGGGTTATGGGCTACATTATGTTTGGTCAGATTTCAGACCTTCCATCGAGGAGTACTCTATATCAGAATATATCAAACGTTTGTCGCGAATACAGCCTTGATGAAAATCAGTTTATGAAGGTGGCAAAATCCATAAAACTAAAAAGCTACAATGAAATAATGGCGTCTGCAAAAATCTTTGAGGCATGTATAAGCTACATAATTCTTAACGAAATGCTAATACCGCAGTTTGACAGAACAATGCTTGAATGTGAACACTACATAGCAGCACACCTTGACAGCGTAAGCGTTGAGTCACTATGCAAGCACTTGAATATGAGCAGAACTGCTCTTTATGATGTTTTCAGAAACAAAACAGGACAAGGTGTTTCTACATTTATTCGAAACAAACGGCTTGAAGAAGCCAAACGCCTTTTATCCGAAACAAAGTTATCAGTAAGTGAAGTATCTTTAAAATGCGGTTTTGCAGACTACAACTATTTCAGCAAGGTTTTCAAGAAAAAATTCGGATACAGTGCAAAATCACACAAAAAAGCTCACTATCCTTCTTTATAACATTTTATACCGGCAAAACCCATATGGTCTTATTTTTTAGCGAATATTTACAGCTTTTGTGTGAGAGCTAAAACAATATAAAATATTTTACACAAATATATAAAACACGAATCCTTGCAGTTAACAAAGGATTCGTGTTTTATAAGCTTATATTTTAGATATGTGCTTTTATCATTTGTGTCATCTTATTTCTCAGCTTCTGTAAATAATCTCTACCTACCGGATAACTGTCGAAGCGAAGTTCACTGCCCGCCTCGGAATCAATGAGCTTTATAACCGCATCTCTGCCTATATATTTTTCGAGAGTACGGCAGATATTTATGTCTTCTATAGCCTCAAAGGTTATCTTACCTCTTATAGAGTTATAGGCACCGTCCTTGGAGGGATAGAGAATGAACGGGTCACCCGAGGGATATGCTCCGTCTGCCGAGGTTGTTGTATAGGGATTGATATGATAAAATGAGGTTGCACCGTTATAAAAATTGAGACCCCAATGCAAGAAGCCCTTTATGTTATATTTGTATAAAAGGACACCCAAAATGCGCACTCTTGATGAAGGCATTGCCATTATGCTGTTGGTAAATATGCTCTGAGGGCCGCAGCAATAATATGCCCACTGATTGGAAATATTGTGTTCGAGAAACGGATCCATATGCGAAATGCTGGTAACAGGACATTCCACGAGGCCTTTTTCATAAAATTCTATGTTTGAAAGAGCATCAAAGCACTTAGCGTTTCCTATAAGAGGTTTTATGATATCATGAGCTCTCTTATAGCCATCCATATTTTCAATAGTGGGTTCATCGGATATATGGAAATATGTATTTTCACTTATGCCCTCGGCTATGAGCTCTTTTGAAATGGCTGCAATGTATTGCTTTAGAAAATTAACATATTCGTCACTGTCTGCCGCCACATGCCAGCCAAACATATGCTTCAGTTCGCCGTTTTCTTCTACCATGATGTTTGGAGCGCATTTTGCTCCCCACTGCGAAAACATGTGGGCTATTTCAAAATATTTGATGCCGCATGATTTACACAAATCAACAAATCTTTTGAATTTGCCAAATGAAAATTCATATGTATCAGCGTTCTTTTTTATGTCGACAAGCTGAACGCAGGTACGCTGAGTGCCGATGGCTGTGTCGAGCGGAGGAGTGTGTACGGGAACAAGAATCATATTAATACCCACATCTGCCGCCTGACTAATGTATTTTTCTATCAAATCCCAGTGCTCTTCGGAATATACCTCAACTTTATGATAGTCTGCAATACAGTCGGCATAGAACCATCTTGTATAAATAAGGCTCTGCGGCATGATTTCTTCACCGATAATTTCGAGCTGCATATTTTTTTCAAACAAATATTCCTGCTCGGGTTGAGTATGCCCATTATCCATGCTGCGAAGCTTTATGCTTATATCATAGGTTCCCGGAGCGATATCGCGGGGGATATTAACCTCTATCCAGATAGATGATGCACCGCCGGATGCAGTCAATATATTGTTTTTTTCTTCTAAGGGGATGAGAATATCAGGCATAAGTCCGGGTTCTTTGGTTATGTAGTCAGATTCTGCAAAAGCTGTGCTTTCGGTTATGGGAGCATCCATAACTGCAATGCCTACAAAAAATATTTTGATATAATTTTTCAGCTCCGATTCTACCTCAAGCTTGCCTATGATACGCTCACAAGTGCCGATTGCTATTTGATATGAAAAACGCTCGCCCTTCAAAAGGGTTTTGCTGTTTATTTCGGTATAGTCCATAGAACTGTCTCTTCTCACCTTTTCGAGAGAAGAAATCTGTTTTACAATTTTCATTATTATTTACTCCCATCCATATAATTTTTTGTTAAGTATATAATTTTAGCGACAAAAATGCAATGTATAAATAATGTAAAAAAATGGACATTTCAACATTTAATCAAGTATTGACTATTGATTTTGTGTAAAAATTGTTGTACAATTGGTTATGTAATTTTTTTTAGAATACAGGAGGTGATTTTATGAAAGATATGTATTATTATATTACCAATATACCTTCGGAGTCTAACAGGGAGGTAACCGATGTTTCGTTGTGTGTAAACTGTGCCGGAATTGTGGACAACAACAATTTTTTGGTAAGCAATTTGTCGAGACATGATTTTTATTTTTTGTACTTACAAAAAGGTCGGCTCAAAACGCCTAACGGAACACTTAACGGTGGTGACTTTATTATATTTGAGCCAAACATCCCCTACAGCTATGAAAACGATGGACAAACATCGTATTTGTTTATACATTTCAGCGGAAGAGATTCACGGTCATTGATTGAAGCAAACGAGCTTCCGATTGCCAAGCCGTCGCAAATTGGCATACACACTTCTATAAAAGACAGATTTGAATATCTTTTTCAGGAATTTATGATACTTGATGAAAAAAGCCCGGAAATAATGGCATCTATTTTGACTGAAATTATCACTCTCACTTCAAGATATCTAAAGGGTAACAGTATAAAAAGGATACCGCTTAAATCTATACAGCATATAAACTTTCATTATGCAGAAAATCTGACAATAGAAGATCTTGCAAGAATTGAAAACATGAGTTTGACAAAATATCGTAAACTTTTTAAAAAGCATACAAACGTTTCTCCGCTTGACTACATAATTTCGCGGCGAATAAATGTAGCATGCATAATGCTTGAAACAACTCACAGCAGTATATGTGAAATTGCATCCAAAATCGGATATGCCGACCCCTACTATTTCAGCAGAATATTCAAAAAGAAAGTGGGAATTTCTCCCCAAAAATACCGAAAATCAGAAACATATTAAGCATATAAGAAATTTGACTTCTTCATGTGTTGATATCTGCGGTGTACATGCAATAAAAATGATAATTTGAAGTCGCATTGAAATAAAAAAATACAGACCATCATTTGATAGTCCGTATTTTTTTCACTCCTGATGCCGGGCTCGAACCAGCGACATCATGATTAACAGTCATGCGCTCTA
>JAEDEG010000190.1 GCA_016293435.1 Clostridia bacterium | reverse complement strand
TGTAAGCTTTACCGAACACCCCGGACAATCCGGGGGTTTTCATAAACAAAAAGGGGCAGAACAGATTGAAATATCCGTTCTGCCAATTATGCTTTTATTCGTTTTGCGGTTCAACTCTTTTGAAAAGAATGGAAATAGACCACAAACCTGCCAGGCCGACTAAAGTATAGATTATCCTTGAGATCAAAGCCAATTGACCGCCAAACAGCATTGCAATCGGATCAATTCCAAACACTCCTATAAATGCCCAATTGATTGCGCCTATAATAACGAGTATTAAAGCAAGCTTATCAACCATAATATCATCTCCTACTATAATTATTTGCATTTCAGCATCAGATATACAAAAAAATTATGCTAATTTATCAAAAATTATCTTGTATTATCACAAGAATGGTGGTATAATAAAAAAATATAGTAATATGCATTTTTATTGCATTATGATAGAGGTGAATTTGTATTGAAGCGTATAAAAATCTTTTTAAAAACCTTGTCATTAAATATATATTATTATTTATGGATAATTTTACTTTTTTCATGTGCAACCTTGTTTTTTGACATAAAGCTTGCATTGGTGGAGCTTGCGATTTTCATTCTCCTTGCCATTACACATAACTGGGCAAAATATCGAAAAAAAAGCAAGCTGCTTAAATATATAAAAAACATGAATATTGAGCTGAGTGATGCGGTTTTTCAAACACTGTCGGATTTTTATATTCCGGTTTCAATTATTAAATGTGATGGTTTTGTTGAGTGGACAAACAAAAGTTTTTCGGATTTATGCGGACAAGAATTTTTATATAATCTTCCGTTATCAGATATTATTCCCGAGTTTGATATAAATAAATTCAAAGCCAAACAGAATAATAATGAAAAAATCCGATACGAAGTGAAACACGGCGGAAGAATTTATAATTTATTTGGAGATATAATCTCCCCAAGCAGCAGTCAGTCGGAAGACAACTACTATATAGTTCTTTATTGGCATGATAACACTGATTATGATAACCTCAAAAACAAATATTATTCAGAACAGTTTGTAAGCTGCGTTCTTGTAATAGATAACTATGATGATGTTATGCAGGGTACACCGAATACCGATAAACCACAGCTTACTGCATTTATGGAGGAAGCGTTGGATACTGTTGCCCATGATGCTGACGGTATTTTAATAAAATACGAGAAAGACAGATTTTTCATGTATATTCAGAAGGAACATCTGGATAAAATGATTGCAAATTCTTTTGCATTTACCGAAAAGTTCAAAACTATTTTGTGCGGAAACAAAGTTGCTCCCACTTTAAGTATCGGTATAGGTACAGACGGTCAAAGTTTGCAAGAAAATGAAAATAATGCATTTTCTGCATTGGATATGGCACTCGGTCGCGGAGGAGATCAGGTTGTAATAAAGGACAATGAACAATACCACTTTTACGGCGGTAAAACAAAAGAAGTAGAAAAAAGAACAAGAGTAAAATCAAGAGTCGTTTCTCAGGCTATAAGAGAAATAATCATGAGTTCTGAACAAATTATGATTATGGGGCACAGATATGCTGATGTTGATGTACTCGGTTCTGCTATCGGTCTTCATTCAATAATACGTTCTCTCAATAAAAAAGCCAAAATTTTAATAGACACATACAATCAGACTGTTGAACGTTTTTTGGATAAATATTATCAAGATTACAATGACGTTATAATTAATAAAGCATATGCCAATGAGTACATTACACCCGACACGCTTCTTTTTGTTGTGGATACTCAAAAAATTTCAATGGTTGAAGAACCGGCGTTGCTGGATGTAAGCAAAAAAATTATTGTAATTGATCACCACAGAAAAAGTACAGATTTTATAAAAGATACGTTAATCACATATCACGAGCCCTATGCGTCGTCTGCAAGTGAGCTTATTACGGAAATGCTCCAATATGTTGATGATGCAGAGTTGAAAAAATCCGAAGCTGAAGCAATGTATGCAGGGATATTTATGGATACCAAAAATTTTACCTTCAAGACCGGTGTCAGAACCTTTGAAGCTGCTTCATATCTTAAAAGACGCGGCGTTGATACAATTGAAGTTAAAAAACTGTTTCAGATTAATTTGAATACATTTGTAAAAAAATGGGCAATTATTGAAAATGCATCCACTTACAAAAATAAGGTCGCTATAGCGACATGCATTAAAAATGACGATGATATGCAAACAATAGTTGCACAGGCTGCAGATGAACTTCTTAACATTACCGACATTTCATCTTCATTTGTTGTATGTGATATGGGTGATAAAATCATAGTGAGTGCACGCTCATTTGGTGATATTAATGTTCAGCTTATTGCTGAAAAATTGGGAGGAGGAGGCCACATGACCATTGCCGGAGCCCAACTGACCGATACTACAATTGATGAAGTTGTTGCCAAACTTAAAAATGCCATTGATGAATACTTGAACTAAATTGAAAGGAAAGATATAAAATGAAAGTAATTTTTATTAAAGATTTAAAAGGACAGGGAAAAACAGGAGACGAAAAAAATATAAGCGACGGTTACGCAAAGAACTTTTTGATACCAAAAGGTTACGCTATTGAAGCTACAGCTTCAAACATAAATGACTATAAGGGTAAAAAAGATTCGGAAAAATATAAAAAACAACAAGAAGTTGAAAAGGCTGAAGCACTAAAAAAACAGCTTTCGAATGTAACGTTAAATATTACAGCCAAATGTGGTGATAACGGCAAACTTTTTGGCTCAATCACAAGTAAAGAACTTTCGGAAAAACTTAAAGAGCAGTTTAACCTGGAAATAGACAAGAAAAAAATTCAGCTTCCCGACGGAATTAAAACTGTGGGAATTTTTACGATTGATATAAAGCTTCACCAGGGAATTGCAGGAAAATTAACAGTTAATGTACAGAGCGAATAAAGGAGTTGTAAAATATGGCACCTGACGTTATCAAGAGTATGCCATGCAATATAGAGGCAGAGCAATATGTGCTTGGTGCAATAATGTTTGATAACAACTGTATTCCTGATGTAATGAGTGTTTTAAAAAGTGAAGAATTATATTTGGAGCAGCATAGAGTCATTTATGAGGCAATGATTGCTATATCAAACAGAGCTGAACCTATTGACTTTGTGACGATTAAAAGTCAGCTTGCAACAAATTTTGATACCGTGGGTGGTGTTGAATATCTCACTAAAATTCGTTTTATGGTATCAACCACCTCGAATTTAAAGCATCACATAAAAATAATCAAAGATACCGCTGTATTAAGAAAGCTTATTAACGCAGGCAATGATATTGTTGAAATCGGATATGAGCAAAAAAACGATCTTTCTGTTGCTATAAGTACAGCGGAAAAAAAGATATATGATATAATTCAAAACAAAAATACAACTGAACTGACACATATTAAAGATGTATTGGTAGAGACTCTTGCCAAGCTCGAAGAGATGGTTCAGAAAAAAGAAAAAGTTACCGGAGTGCCTACCGGATTTAAAATTCTTGACATCAAAACTACCGGATTACAGCCCTCGGATTTGATTTTGGTTGCTGCAAGACCTGCAATGGGTAAAACAAGTTTTGCTTTGAATATTGCTACCAATGCAGCTGTACAAGCCAATGTGCCGGTTGCAATATTCAGTTTGGAAATGAGTAAGGAACAGTTAACCAA
>JAEDEG010000046.1 GCA_016293435.1 Clostridia bacterium | reverse complement strand
ACAATCGGAGGTTCGTATAATGTATTTATGGAAAAAGGAAAACATTCCGCACTACAACAAAGAAATCGATAACGGCTTTATGCCGTCAATGCACCCATATATAGTAAAAAACTCAAAATCATGCGTAGTAATATGCCCGGGCGGAGCATACAGAGCAAAAGCAATGCTTCACGAAGGCGAGCATATAGCAAAATGGCTTAACTCGATTGGAGTATCTGCATTTGTGCTCGATTACAGGCTTAAGCCTTATGAGCATCCGATTCCGGTAATTGACGGAAAAAGAGCTGTAAGGTATGCAAGACATCTTTCCGATGAATACGGATATGATAGAGATAAAATCGGAATTATGGGTTTTTCTGCCGGAGGACATCTTGCAGGAAGCATAGGAACATTTAAGGACAATTTTGGTTATGAACCGATAGATGATATAGACAAAGAAAGCTCCAGACCGGATTTTATGATTTTGTGCTATGCTGTATTATCCTTTACAGAATACGCTCACAGAGGCAGCTTTGAAAATCTGACGTCTGACCTGTCGGCACTTAATGCACTGAGATTGTCTGTTGATAAAAATGTTGATGCAGACACCCCTCCAGCCTTCATATGGCACTGCACGGGAGATGAGTCGGTGCCGGTAGAAAATTCACTTAATATGGCGCTGGCGCTGAGAAAATACCGTGTTCCTTTTGAAATACATACCTTTAATGACGGTCCTCACGGTGTTGGACTTGCCAACGGTACGGCACCGGCTCCTTTGTATGAGCATACAGCAGTATGGATTAAAAATTTAAAAAACTGGCTTGAATGCCTGAAGTTTATTGATTAGAGCACAGATTATTAAAATTTGTTGTATTTGCTATTGAAAAAAAGAGGATAATATTGTATAATATTTAAAATACACAAGCAAAATTTGTTATTTATATAAAGAGAGGATTGTCAAATGAGATTATCAAAATATTTAGTTCCTACCTTAAGAGAGGTACCTTCTGAGGCTGAAATTCCCAGTCATCAGTTGATGCTTAGAGCCGGACTTATCAGAAAGCTTGCATCAGGTGTATATTCTTATCTGCCTTTGGGACTTAAAGCATTGAAAAAAATTGAAAATATAGTAAGAAATGCAATGGACAGTCATGAAGCCCAGGAGCTTCTTATGTCAGCTGTTTTGCCTAAGGAATATTTTACCGAATCAGGAAGATGGGATGTTTTCGGCCCTGAAATGTTTAGACTCAAGGACAGAGCAGAAAGAGATTTCTGCCTCGGCCCCACTCATGAAGAAATTTTTACCGATACCGTAAAAAATACCGTTAAGTCATATAAGCAGCTCCCTATGACTCTTTACCAAATCCAGACAAAATATCGTGATGAGAGAAGACCTCGTTTTGGTGTAATCAGAAGCAGAGAGTTTATTATGAAAGATGCATACAGCTTTGATAAGGATGCAGAGGGTCTGGATATATCTTACAAAAACATGTATGATGCATACAAAGAAGCCTTTGATAAAATGGGTCTTGAATACCTCATTGTAGATGCCGATTCGGGCGCAATGGGCGGCTCGGGGTCTCAGGAATTTATGGTTAAATCGGAAGTGGGCGAAGACACAATTGCATACTGCACCTGCGGCTTTTGCTCGAACATTGAAAAAGCCGCCTGCGCTCCGCAGCCGATTGAAACTGCCGACCCAATAATGGATATTGAAAAGATTTACACACCCAATTCACGCACAATAGAGGAACTCACAGAATTTTTGAACACTGATGCAAAGTCGTTTGCAAAAACACTTTTGTACAATTCTGACGGAAAAATTGTTGCAGTAATGGTACGAGGTGACAGAGAAGTTAACGAAACAAAGCTTGCAAACTATTTGGGTTCTATAGAGCTTGAGCTTGCGTCGGCTGAAGAAGTTGTTGATGCAACCGGAGCTGCAGTTGGATTTGCAGGTCCTGTGGGACTAAAGGTCGATGTGTTGGTTGACAACGAGGTGGCACAGATGAAAAACTTTGTTGTTGGAGCTAACGAAACCAAATATCACTTTAAAAATGTTAATATTAACAAGGATTTTGCACCTACTGTTGTTGGAGATTTCAGAAACATTGAAGTTGGCGACATATGCCCCGAATGCCGCAATAGCAAAATTCAGACCTGTCAGGGCATTGAGGTAGGACACATATTCAAACTCGGAACAAAATATACAGATGCACTCGGATGCACATATCTTGACGAAAACGGAAAAGAGCAGACTCCCATAATGGGCTGTTATGGAATAGGCGTAAGCAGGTGTCTTGCTGCCGTAATTGAACAGTATTCGGATGAAAGCGGTATTGTATGGCCGGTATCTGTTGCTCCGTTTCACGTTATTGTTGTTCCGGTAAATAGTAAAAATGAAGAACAGGCAAGGCTTGCAGAGAAAATTTACAGTGAGCTTAAGGCTGCAAATATTGAAGTTTTGATTGATGACAGAAACGAAAGAGCAGGCGTTAAATTTAAGGATGCAGACCTCATAGGCATTCCTGTCAGAATTAACGTAGGCAAGGGTGCTGCCGAAGGAAAGGTTGAGTTTATACTCCGAAAAGGACTTGAAGCTACAGAGCTTAGCGCAACTGACGCAATAAAAGCTGCTGTTGAATATATAAACGAAAACAAATAAACAAAATATCATGGGCAGTCACAATAGTGGCTGCTCATGTCAAGTGTGGTGCTTTTATGATTTTTATTTTTATAATTCTGCTTTTTGCCATTGATCAGATAACAAAATATCTGACAGTAGCAAAGCTTACAGAATCCGAATCAATTGCCGTTATTGACGGAATTCTTAATTTTTCGAGAGTTCACAACACCGGCGGCCCGTGGAGTATGTTTGATAATTTCAGCATTGTGTTTATAGCCTTGACCTTTGCAATTTTTGCTGCCGAAATTTATTATTTCAGAAAATATCCCCTTAATCATGTTGTTTCAAAGATTGCTGCCGCGCTTATAAACGGCGGTGCTCTCGGAAACCTTGCAGACAGGATATTCAGGGGATATGTTGTCGACATGATTGATTTAAGGTTTATAGACTATCCCGTTTTTAATTTTGCCGACTGCTGCATAGTTGTAGGATGCATTTTGATGTGCATATATGTTATTTTCATATACAAGGATCCTAAAAAATACGATGTAAAAAAGGAATTTAATGATGGAAAAAATAACTCTGATTTGCAATGAAAACGGTATTAGAATTGATAAATATATTAATATAGACGCCATGACAAGAGCAACGGTTCAAAGACTGATTGAAAGCGGAAATATCACTGTCAACGGTAAACCTACAAAGAACAATTACAAATTAAAGCAGGGAGACTGCATTGAAATAACACCGGAAAAGCCCAGGGATGCAAACATTGAACCCGAAAATATCCCGCTTGATATAGTGTATGAAGATGAGCATCTTCTTGTTGTTAACAAGCCTCAGGGAATGGTTGTTCATCCTGCTCCCGGAAATTATAACAAAACACTTGTCAATGCATTGCTATACCACTGCAAAGATAATTTGAGCGGTATCAACGGTGTGCTGCGGCCGGGAATTGTTCACAGAATTGACAAGGACACATCGGGACTGCTGCTTGTTGCAAAAACAAACGAGGCACACCTTTCTCTGTCTGAACAAATACAAAACAAAAGCGTAAAAAGGGAGTATGTGTGCATTTGTGAGGGAATTGTAAAGCCCAAAAAAGGGATTATAGATGCTCCAATCGGACGCGATCCGTCAAACAGATTGAAAATGGCGGTAGTTCCGATAAATTCAAAGCATGCAGTCACACACTTTGAAGTAACACAGTATTTTAAAAATGCTTCAAAGCTAAGATGTGTTTTAGAAACGGGAAGAACGCATCAAATCAGAGTTCACATGCAATATATAGGTCATCCGGTTATGGGCGATCCGCTATATGCCCGTACAAACCCTTACAAATTAAGCGGTCAGGCACTTCATGCAAAAATAATTGGCTTTGAGCACCCGCACAGCGGAGAATATATGGAATTTTGTGCTGAGCCGCCAAAAAGCTTTGAGGATTTGATAAAAAAGTTAAATTCATAAAAACACAGACGAATCGACAAATGACCCGACCTCCCAATTGTCAGACCAAATATCTGACAATTGGGAGGTCGGGTTTTATTATGCTTACATACAGATTCATAAACAAGCGAAGCAAGAAGGCAGGGGCACCGAATTGTAATTTATTTGTACTCAAGTGAATTTGTTTTTGAAAGGATATTTGATTTGTCGTCAACCTGACAAACAGTGACTATATCACCCGATTTGAGCAAATAGTCCTCGGCCAAAAGAGCTTTGCTGTTAACATATTTTGTTTCAATCAGCTTATCGTTTATACAAATCGAGCTGCACTGCGTAAATTCAGAGCCTCTGACCTCAACTGTATTCCCTTTTGAGTTTACCCCAGTTAGCTTAATTTGTCTTATACCCATCTTTGTTCCGGTTTTTTGGGGAGGAGAGCTGCCATAAGACAATCCCTCACCCTCAAGCATATCATACTGTATTACCTCATAATTATCCATATAATCATCAGTTACTGAGAATGAATATTTTTCGTTAAGCTTGGAAATTACTCCCCCATCAATACCGACGCGGTCAAGCACATAAGAATACAATTGATATGAATACAAATCCTTAATTACGCAGTCGGTGTCAAAATTTGACCAAATTACATATTCAGTCTGATATTTGCTGTCGTTAACAAGCTGATTATCCTCAACATCGAATCCGGGCATATGATCGCCGAAAATAACAAGAACACTCGGCTCGTTAATTTTTTCAATTTCGGAAATTAAATCACCGATAAATGTATCAACCTCTTTCATCTGACTAATATAATACTCATAGCTTTCTTCAATTTCTTCGTTATCCCCAAAGCCGGTAACATCAATCAATTTGGCGCTGTCTTTTACATTGTTGGGATAAGTACCGTGTGTCTGTACGCCAACTGCATATATAAAATCCCTGCTTTTATCGGATTTTAGACAATCTATAATTGAGGTTGCTATAACCTTATCTCTCGCCCAGCCAAGAGCATTATATTCGACATCATACATATATTCAAGAGATGTGAATGTATCAAAACCCAAATTGCTATATATAATGTTCCGATTGTAGAAGGTGCCGTAGTTATTGTGAATTGCGTGAGCGGTGTAGCCTATGCGCTTGAGATGGTGGCACACAGTTTCTATGGGTCCTTTGGGCACAACAGTCTGATATGCGACCTCTCCTATTCCGAGAAAGCCTACATTAAGTCCCGTCAGAACCTCAAATTCTGTATTGGCAGTGCCGGCACTGAATGTGGGAACAGTCAGATAGCCGTGAGAAAATTTTTCTTCCAAAGAATTAAAAACAGGTATGGGGTTTTCGCTGTATTTAAGCTCTTTTACATTATTGACATCAAAAAAAGATTCAAGCTGTAAGAAAATTATGTTTGGTTTTTCTATATCATCATTTGCTTTTTTATCAAGATTTTTGATAATTGATGATACTTCAGATACAGAATAGCTGTCCGGCTCACTCATTCCGCGCTCAAAAATACTGCTTGCATAGCAATAAATGAAACCGTTGCGTTCATATTTGTTGATAAGTCCGAGAACCCTCTTGTCTATAATATTTGTATACGAAGAAAGGGTAAGATATGATATTGCAAAAATCAAAAGAACTAATGCAAAAGCTATATCTTTTTTGAAATTAATCTTAATATTCGCTGTTTTTCGATACAACCAGACAATCCCTGCGACAAGCGCAATAATAATACAACAAATGAGAATCATCTGGAATACCGAAAGATATTTGGGGATGACAGTAAAGGTGCTCGGAATAAGCAGTATGTCGTTAAAGCTGAACGGCATAAGCCTGAATGTATACATAATAAAATTTATGACACTGAGCAAAACCCACATTCCCGATATTGCATATTTCCAAAAGTTTCTTTTTTTTAAAAAATGAATAAGGAGAAGACTAAGAAACACAACACTGTATCCAACCATGAAGGTAGGAAAGCTGTGAATAAAAAAATCTAATGCCGAAAAAACTGATCTTTGGCTGAATATCTCGGAAATAAACATTACCAAAGCAGACAGTACAAAATACTGAAAATAATAATGCTTTTTCCAATAATCAGAGAACTTGAGCGCATATACATTTATTTTTTTTAACAATTTATTGCCTAATGACATATTCTTCATCCTTTGAATTAATCTATGAAATGTATCTGTTCAAATTTCCCGTCGAATCCAATCTCTGTGTTTTCAAATATGCTGTTAGCCTCCATGATATATTCTTCGGGATTGGGCATTGAAGGTGAAAAATGAGTGAGCCAAAGCTTGCGCACTCCGGCTGCTTTGGCAATTGCTGCAGCCTCGGCAAATGTCATGTGCATGGCAATTTTGGCTCTTTCGTCCTTATCTTCACTGCCGTACATTCCCTCTAAAACAGCAAGATCTGCCCCTTTGGAGTTATGAACTATAGCCTCGCACGGGCGGGTATCTGTGCAAAAAATAAGCCTGAGGCCTTTGCGGGTAGGACCCAAAACCATGTCAGATGTATAGATGCAATTTTCGTATTCAACTTCTTCTTCCTTTTGAAGAGCACCCCAGATTTTCATGGGAACGTTATTTGATTTTGCCTTTTCGATGTCAAATTTACCAACTCTCGGAATATCAAAGCGATAACCGAGACACTCCACAGAATGACGCACTCTGAACGCAGTGACAGTAAATCCTTCAAAATAAAAGGTTTCGTCAAAATTTTCTACCTCTGCAATTTCAATATCGAAAGCAATACCCGGTGCAATGGTCATAAGAGCCGAAACAACCTTGCGAGTTCCACGTGGTCCGATTATGAGAACGGGATCAACCCTACCCTCATTGCCCATAGAAAGGAGCATACCGGGCAGACCGGCCACATGGTCGGCATGAAAATGAGTAAGGCATATAACATCTATAGGCTTAAATGTGAGACCGGCACACTTCAGGGCGATTTGGCTTCCCTCGCCGCAATCAGTAAGAATGCAGTGTCCATTGTATCTGAATACAGCAGATGAAAGCCATCTGTTTTTAAGAGGCATGGTGCCGCCGGTACCAAGCAAACAAACATCAATCATATTATCAATCCTGTTACAATATATTTGCGGGCAGAACATATCGTCCGGATGCCGATGCATCTGCATATGTCCTTATATTTATAGATATATAAAATGATACCACACTTATCAAAATAAATCTATCGCAAAAATATACAAAACTTAATAAATATTGTAAAAACTTATATTTACTATAGCAATTATTCGACTTATGTGATACAATAGAGATATACTGTTTTGAAGGAGGCAACAATGAAAACGTTAAATCTTACAATTCCTACTCTGCTGGGTACAGAAAGTATAGTTGCCAACGAAGTAAAAAAGCTCGGTTATGAGGTGTCGTCAGTAAGTGACGGAAGGGTAAACTTTGTGGGAGACTATGAGGCTATATGCCTTGCCAACATAAATCTGCGATGTGCCGAACGAATTATGATTCATATGGCAGATTTTAAAGCTACAAGCTTTGAAGAGTTGTTTGCTCAAACAGGCAAAATTGAATGGGAAGAATATATTGGAAAAAATGACGCTTTTCCTGTAGTCGGACATTCATTAAAATCACAGCTTCACAGTGTGCCCGACTGCCAATCGATTATTAAAAAAAGTATTGTGAAAAGACTTTCGAATGTATATAAAACAGAATATTTTGAAGAAACGAAAGCTCTGTTCCCAATACATTTTGCCATTATGAAGGATATTGTATCTGTATATATTGATACCTCGGGCAGCAATTTGTATAAAAGAGGATACCGAGTAAAAACCGTTGCCGCACCTATGAGGGAAACTCTCGCATTTGCAATGGTGGATATCAGTTTTTGGCGCGGAGACAGGCCTTTGTGTGATCCGTTTTGCGGCAGCGGAACCATCCCAATAGAGGCCGCGTTATATGCAACCAATACCGCTCCCGGACTCAGAAGAAAGTTTGTAGCGGAAACATGGATTGATATTATCGGCAAAGATATGTGGCAGGATGCAAGAGAAGAAGCGCGAGAAAACATTGACCATTTGGCAGAAACTTTAATTCTCGCATCTGATATAGACAAAAACGCTGTCGAAATTGCAAAGGAAAACGCAAAAAGAGCCGGTGTGGCAGACAAAATACGCTTTTCGGTATGTGATTTCAGAAAAATAAATCCGTTTGATGATAAAGGTGTAATAATTTGCAATCCACCTTACGGTGAGCGTTTGCTGGATGTAAAGGAATGTAAAATAATTTACAAAGATATGGGAAAAAAGTTTGCCGAATTTGCTCAGGCAAAAAAAATCATTTTGACATCTTATGAAAAATTTGAAGCTGACTTCGGTAAAAATGCCGATAAAAAAAGAAAGGTATACAACGGAATGCTGAAATGTAATATATATCAGTATTTTAAATAGAATCGTGAAAATAATCGGAGTGCCCGGCGGCACTCCGATTATTGTAATTATACAAGTGGATTTGGTCTGGAAATAAAATGAAGGATGTTGCCCTCGGGATCTCTGAAAAACATTGTGCCGATACCGTTAGGTGCAACAGCAGCATCTTTGAGAATTTCGACCCCGGATTTTTTTACGCTTTCGACAGCAGCATCAAAATTGTCTACTGAAAGTGCAATATGACGAACACCCGGCTTTTCGAGGTTGGTAAGCTCGTTATCCTGCTCGGAATTTAAGCAAAATTCAATCATCGACTTATCGGAAAAAGCAACAAAATATGTACCCTTACCGTTGTCATATACAATTTTGCCGTCAAACATATTTACATACCAATCTGACAGTGCCTTGGTGTCTTTTGCAAAAATTGCAATGTGTTCAATACCTGTAATCATTTTAAAATCTCCTTTTGGTTTAATTTATATTTTACTGCAATTTTATCCATCTCGGAATCATCATGTGGAACAGCAACATCTTTATAAAATTCCCACACCTCGGTGTGAGATACACTTTCGCCCGGCTTTACAACAGAGAGCTCACCAAGAGTTTCCATTTCAAGTATGCTGCTGTTGGTATAGGTTTCGTATGTGCATCCGTTGTCGGGATAAACGCCGTCTTTAACAGGGAAATACTTTTTAACAAACATACAATTGTGATGGAAATATGCTCCCCAAGGATTTTCCTGAGACAATCCTATTTTGAGTGGGCATGTTGCCGATGTATACTGGGACAAACGAATGTATTTGTCGGTCATATCAAGTCTGGAATCTTTGATTTTGGTATAGGGCCAGAAAACAAGTATTCTGTTTGAAAGCAGACCGGTATCTGTAACATTTTGAGGTATAATCTCAATGCCGTTTTCGGCAACAACAGTTATTGACCACGGTGCAAATTCTTTTGCCCAATATCCGGTATTTGTGGCAATATGATTGATAGAGAGCTTATTTTCATCCTCCTGCATCTTAATCTCAATAGAAAGTGCAAATTCGTTTGCAACCTGAATCGGTGGCGTAAAAACAATCTTATCGCCGCATTTTTCATATGATACCGGTTCATTGTCGGGATAGTAGGTTCGGGGCATTGCCTCCGGACTGATCCAGAATCTGTGACCGCCTCTGTTATAGAAAGTATCATCTGAAAACTTTGAGCCGGCAAGGTCAGTATGCATGGAAAACTCGGTGTCTTCTTTCATAAAGTTATCCCCGCCTACAAAGCCTGCACGAATAATTCGTGGCCCGAAATCCAAGGTAACAAAAACCTCTATATTACCATTGGAAATACTGACGCACTTGCCAAAATTACCATAGTTTAACTCTTTGACTGCAATCATTTTTAGTCTCCTTTATTTTAAAAATTTTGAATATGTACGATAAAATCCGTTAATAAATATACCAAAAATCAAATCATATGCAAGCATCAAACCCATTCCACCAAGCCACACCCAGAAAGTACCTAAATCAAAAAGACTGTTTTGACCAAAAGCACTGAGTATGACATATACAAGAAAAAGATGAATGTTCCATATCAAAAACTTTATGATATATTCAATTTTCATGTTTTTAATTTTTTCAATATACAGCTTCACAATCGGATATATACCGAATACTGATGTATACGCCAAGGAAACTATCAAATTTGCCTTGGGAATAATCAACAGCGAAATAACAGACACTGATATATATGTCATCAATGCCGTCATTGTTTTATATCTGAGAATACAGACTCCCATTACAATTGAAGATGCAAACAAAAAGGCTATTTTGGCAGGTATGAACGACGAGGCAAAGAGCAAAACCAAACAAAGAGCAGCACATATTCCCCCGCCGGCAATCTTATTTGTCTTAATATTAATCACAGCCCTTCATAAAATTTATCTGCAGCCTATGCACGGAATAAGATTTCCTCCGCACATTTCGCAGCAACAATCTGCGCATATGAGTGTCTGGCAGCTGTCACAGCATCCGTCGGAATAGCCGCCGCTGTTGCCAAAGGTACGGTAGCCGACACCGCCATAATCCATGCTGTCTCTCGCCTGACGGTATTCCATATTTCCCGGCTCCATTGACGCGGCACGGTTAAGGTGCTCATATGCCATGTCATACCAACCTTTTTTCTTCATTACCATACCCATTAGAAAATGCCATTCAGCATTTCGTATACTAATATTGTTAAGAAGATTTTCTGCTTCGCCAAGCCTGCCGGAATTAATAAGCATTCTGATTTTGTTATAATCAGAACTTGAAGAATTGTAACCGGAGCTTTTTTGACCCGAAAAGCCTGAACCGGTCGATTTGGTTTTTCTGTCATTCATTATTGCATCGTATGCCGCATTTATTTCTTTAATTTTTTCTGCTGCTAATTCAGCAAGCGGATTGCCGACATAGCGGTCGGGATGATATTGCTTGACAAGCTTTCGGTAAGCAGCGGATATTTCTTCATCGGTACTTTCGGGGCTTACGCCCAAAACTTCATATGGATTAGCCATTTATTTCCTCCGTATTTTTAAATAATGTATCATAGGCACTTCTGAGGCCCAAATATATAATGTTATCAAGAATTTCTTTATTTTTTTTAATCTTAAGCTCAGAATACGATTCTGAAACTGCAAACAGTGTCATATTAAGAGAACCCATAACAGACTTTCTAAATTCTTCTGTTTTTACAAAGTCCGTATTATAGCGGCAAAGATATGGATTATATTGCTTATGCTTTATATCATATTCGATATCGCCATATGCATCGGCAATATATATAAACCTACCGATATTATACCCAATTCCGGTAAGTGATGCATCGTATTGCCCAAACATTGTTGAGGTGAGATTTGCAAAAGGATCGGCAGCCTCATCGATTGATGCACATTTGCTTTTTTCAAGCTTTAAAAGCTCGTCCAAATGTTTTTTTATTTTTTGAGAAGCCGACGGATATTTATTGGACGCTTTTTTGAACGCCCGGAAATACGGTAATCTGGCAAAAAAAGCTTTCAGGCTTCTTTCGTCTGAAATGTCATCAGTCAGCTTGTGATATGTTAAAATAATGCTCATATCTGCACTAAAATCAATTGCACGGTTTGAAGTGCATATTTTGTGCCTGCCGATATGCTTTATACATCCGTCTGATATAATATCGGGAGAATCTTCAGACAGTGAATCCGCAAGTATTGCCAAAAAAGTCATATCATAACTTAGTCCCAAACGCACCAACTGATTATACCTTTTGCCAAGTGCCTTGCACAATCCGCAGTAATATGCTCTGAACAAGTCATAATTTTTTACTTTTAATTCATCTCTATATATATTGACCAGTCCGAACACAAATATCAATCCTCTGAAACATAATAATATTATTTTAATATATAATTACAATAAATGCAAGAGTATTTTTGTAAATAATCTGTAAATATATGTCTTGAATTTTTTATAACATATTGATATAATGATAGAGTAAACTACCAAACGGAGGAAAAAATGAAAAAGAACATACTTATCCGCCCCAATAAAATAGATTTTCCACTCATTCTTCTGACATTTGTTTGTATCATATTTGGAGCTGTAGCGATTAACAGTGCCGTAAAGAGCTTTGACGGTGGTTCGAGCTATGTAATTATTCAAATAATTGCATCAATTGCCGGTCTTGCAGCCATGTATATCATAGCATCTGTCGATTATCAAAAGCTCGGCAGAGCGACAAAATTAATCTATGTGGTATGCATCCTTTTTTTGATAGCCGTTCTTTTGATTGGTACCGGACGCGAAGATACCGGAAGTAAAAGCTGGATTCGTTTTGGTCCGATTGGTATTCAACCGTCGGAATTTGCAAAAATCGGGTTTATAATAACCTTTTCTTATGCGGTATCAAAAGTCGGAGATGAATTGAACAAGCCAAAAAACATATTGAAATTGCTTATACACGCCGGCGTATTTGTAACACTAATAATGCTTCAGCCCGACTTTGGAACGACAATGGTGTTTGTTGTAATTTTTGCCGGGATACTCTTTGCCGCAAATATATCTTACAAATACATTATCGGAACAGGAATTTCGTTAGCTGCTGCAATACCTATAATATGGTATTTTTTGGCGGACTTTCAAAAAAACCGAATACGGGTTTTGTTTGATCCGGAATCAGACCCTCTCAACAGCGGATATCATGTTATGCAATCTAAAATCGCCATAGGCTCCGGCGGCATTTTTGGCAAGGGTCTTGGTCAGGGAACTCAAACTCAACTTGAATATCTGCCCGCTAAGCACACAGACTTTATATATTCGGTAATTGGCGAAGAGCTTGGGCTTATAGGATGCCTTATAGTTGCTGCTTTACTATTTGCAATTGTTTTACGCTGTATATATATTGCAAAAATTTCTAATACAAAATTTGGTTCATATATTTGCATTGGTGTGGCTTGTATGTTTTTGGCTCACACCTTTGAGAACATCGGCATGTGCTTGGGAATTATGCCGGTAACCGGTATCCCTCTACCATTTTTCAGTTACGGCGGTTCGTCTATAGTTACAAATCTCATGGCGGTCGGATTGGTGCTTGGTATAAATTCGCGTAAGGATGAAATCACATTTGATTAAAAACAGCCACCCGCAAAAACGGGTGGTTATTTTTAATTAATGATGGAAAAGTCTCATACCGGTGAATGCACAAACCATATCGTTTGCATCACAGCAATCAATAACCGCATCGTCACGGATTGAGCCACCGGGCTCTGCAATGTATTTTACACCGCTTTTGAGAGCCCTTTTGATATTGTCGTCGAAGGGAAAGAAAGCATCGGATGCCAATGAAACACCGTCAATTGACTCAAGATATGAATGTATTTCTTCCTGAGTGAGAGGCTCGGGCTTAGATGTAAAATATTTTTCCCAGATTCCATCTGCACACACATCCTCTTCATTTTTGTTCACATAACCGTCAATTACATTATCTCTTTCGGGTCTGCCAAGAGTATCTTTAAAAGGAAGATTGAGCACTTTTTCGTGTTGGCGCAAAAACCATGTGTCTGCTTTGGAGCCTGCAAGACGGGTACAATGTATTCGAGACTGCTGACCGGCACCAACACCGATTGCCTGTCCGTCTACAGCATAGCATACAGAGTTGGACTGAGTGTATTTTAGAGTAATAAGAGCAATAATAAGGTCTCTTACTGCACTTTCGGGGAGATTTTTGTTTTTGGTAACTATATTTGAAAGGAGATCGCGGTTAATCTCAAAATTATTTCTGCCCTGTTCAAAGGTTATGCCAAACACCTGCTTATGTTCAACCAAAGCAGGAACATAGTCGGGGTCAATTTTTACTATATTATAGTTACCTTTTCTTTTTTGTTTAATAATCTCAAGTGCTTCGTCGGTATAACCGGGAGCAATAACACCATCGGAAACCTCGCGTTTAATTAGCTTAGCGGTTGTAGCATCACACACGTCAGATAGCGCAACCCAGTCTCCAAAAGAGCACATTCTATCGGTTCCGCGCGCTCTTGCATATGCGCAGGCAAGAAGTGAATCATCGAGATCTGCAGCATCGTCAACAAAGCATGCTTTTTTCAATTTGTCGGAGAGCCTTATGCCTACTGCGGCAGAGGTGGGGCTAACGTGCTTGAATGAGGTAACAGAGGGAAGACCTGTTGCTTGTCGCAGTTCTTTTACAAGCTGCCAGCTGTTGAAGGCATCGAGAAAATTTATATATCCCGGTCTGCCTGACAATATTTCTATCGGTAATTCAGAACCATCGTTCATAAAAATTTTTGCCGGCTTCTGATTTGGGTTACAGCCGTATTTGAGTTCAAATTCTTTCATGTGTAACATCTCCTATCATTTATTTTTATTTATTATTTTATCTTCGAAAGAACCGTCTGCAAGATTGGTGTATCGAACATAGAGAGAAATTTTGTTGTCATCATCCAAAGCTTTCCAAAGGTCATTTGTAAACACATCGATATCATCGGGAATTTCTGTTCTTTCGGGCTCACCGCAGAAAGTTGGAATGGGATTGCCGTCACAAATGTATGTATGGATAAAATGCCCGGTGCCCGGAAGGGAGGGATAGCTGAAATGATAGCGGCTGCAAGCACTACCCTCGCTGTCTGCACTTTTTAAAATGCTCATTTCATATGTAAAGTCATTGTTATCAAAGGTAATCATACCGCTTATACGGGGAGTGAAGTTGGGAGCATCGGGTTCAAATTCTCTTTTTGTAAGAGATGTGGCAAAGGTTTCACCGTTCTTTAGACCGTTATATATAGTATCTGTTTGATCACCATTGGTTACAATCAATTTATTATCAAGGCTGCGGATTGCCGCATAGATAATTAGGCTCGGATCTTCTACCCTTGACGCATCGAAGGGTTCGGTATATACTGCATTATCCTTCTTGGTAAAGACTCGGTTGCGGCTATTTGCGCTTCTGCCCATTATAAAATATGCACTGCAGGCTTTTTTGCCGTCTTTGGATTTGCCTATTACAATTCCTCTGCCAACATATGGATTGCCTTCGACCAATTCTGTGATTGTGTTGTTTTTGTAGATATTCATAGCTTTTCTCCTTAAAAATATTAAAGGGCACACCTAACCCTTTGCGAGTAAGTGTGCCCAGACGGTCGGCTTATTATACTGCTTTGTTCCTTTGTGGTGCTCCACGGTATGGTTTTACATACTTCCGTCAGTTACAAAGAGTTTTTTTTAATTATAATACAAAATGTATGATATGTCAAACGATTTATGAATCTATTGTAGAAATTGTAAGTGTTGTTTCTTCCAATACATCCAAAAGCACCCTAACTGTATCAAGTGCTGTAAATATTGTCACATTATTTTCAATTGCATAGCTTCTGATAAGGTATCCGTCACTTGCCTGACCGGTAGAGCCTTCGTCTCTTGTGTTAATAACATAGGCTATATGACCACTGCGAAGGGCATCATGAATCTCGTTGTTATCCTCGCTTATTTTTTTGAGGATATGAGTTCGTATTCCATTTTTTCTGAGAAACTCGGCAGTACCCTTTGTTGCCTCAATATTAAATCCAAGGTTATAAAAACGTCTGATAAGAGGAAGCGCTTCTTCTTTGTCTTTGTCTGCAATAGTGGCAAAAACTGTACCGTAGTTTTGCACATGCATTCCCGACGCCTGAAGCGCCTTGTAAAGTGCACGGTTGAACTTGTCATCATAACCGATAGCTTCACCGGTTGACTTCATCTCGGGCGAAAGATATGCATCAAGACCGCGAATCTTGTTGAACGAAAATACCGGGACTTTTACATACCAACGTTTCTTTTCCTGAGGATATATATTAAATATACCTTGTTCTTTCAATGTCTTGCCCATTATAACCTCTGTTGCTATATCTGCAAGGCTGTAGCCGGTAGCCTTTGAAAGAAACGGTACTGTTCGGGAAGAACGCGGATTTACTTCGATTATATATACATTTTCGTTTTTGTCGACAATAAACTGTATGTTGTACAAACCGACAATTCCTATACCAAGGCCAAGTTTTTTGGCATACTCAAGGATAACACCCTTAACATGATCGGAAATACTAAATGGCGGATAAACGCTGATTGAGTCACCGCTGTGAACACCGGTTCTTTCTACAAGCTCCATAATACCGGGAACAAACACATCTTTTCCGTCACAGATTGCATCAATCTCAACTTCTTTTCCTACAATATATTTATCTACCAAAACGGGTTTATCTTCATCAATTTCAACGGCTGTCTTGAGATATTGACGAAGCTGATGCTCGTTTGCAACAATTTGCATTGCTCTGCCACCGAGAACAAAGCTTGGACGGACAAGAACGGGATAGCCTATTTCGCCGGCTGCATTTATACCATCTTCAATTTTTGTTACTGCTCTGCCCTGAGGCTGCGGAATATTGAGTTTGTACAGAATTTTTTCAAATGTGTCTCTGTTTTCCGCTCTTTCGATAGCTTCACAATCTGTACCGATAATTTTAACTCCACGCTCCATCAGAGGCTGAGCAAGATTGATGGCTGTCTGACCGCCGAGAGATGCAATAACACCTATAGGCTTTTCAAATTCTATGATATTCATAACATCTTCGGTTGTCAGAGGCTCGAAATAAAGCTTGTCTGCAGTAGTATAGTCGGTAGAAACAGTTTCGGGATTATTGTTTATAATAATTGCTTCGCAGCCCGAATTCTTTATTGTTGTAACAGCGTGTACCGTAGAATAGTCAAATTCTACACCCTGACCGATTCTTATGGGTCCGGCACCAAGTACGACTATCTTCTTTTTATCGGTAAGAACAGAAGCATTTTCATCTGAATATGAAGAGTAGAAGTATGGAATATATGCATTTGTATGACAGGTGTCGACCATCTTGAACACGGGGAATATATTTTCTCTTTTGCGGATATTATATACTTCAATTTCTTTCATGCCCCAAAGCTTAGCAATAAATTGATCTCCAAAGCCCATTTTCTTTGCGGCTTTGAGTACTTCAAGGCTGCCGCGATTTGCAGAAAGCTCTTTTTCCATATTTACAATTTTTTTGATTGATTCAATAAAGTATGACGTTATTTTGGTAACATTACAGAGGTTTTCTACAGTCTCTTCTCTTCTGAGAAGCTCCGCCACGGCAAAAATATTATCATCCCGGAAATTTTCCAGATATTTATATAATTCTTCGGTTGTCTTTGAATCGAATTTGGGCATGTGAAAATGACAAACACCTGTTTCGAGGGAACGTACCGATTTGAGCAGACATTCTTCAAGGTTGGAACCGATACTCATTACCTCACCGGTTGCTTTCATCTGTGTGCCGAGAGTGTTGGGGGCAGTTGCAAACTTATCGAAGGGAAATCTGGGAAGCTTGGCAACAACATAATCGAGCTGAGGTTCAAATGCGGCAGTTGTATTTGCAATTGTAATATCTTCGAGTGCCATACCCACAGCAACCTTGGCAGTAACTCGGGCAATGGGATATCCGCTGGCTTTGGAAGCAAGCGCCGATGAACGTGATACCCTGGGATTAACCTCTATAAGATAATACTCGCTTGAGTTGGGGTTCAGGGCAAACTGCACATTACATCCGCCCTCAATTTTGAGCTCGCGAATAATTTTTAGAGCGCTTTCATTGAGCATCTTAAGATCGCGATTACTGAGAGTGAGGATTGGCGCAACAACAAGAGAATCGCCGGTATGGACACCAACCGGATCAATATTTTCCATGCCGCATATTGTGATTACGCGGTCGTTGGAATCACGCATTACTTCAAACTCAATCTCCTTGTAGCCTTTGACACTCTTTTCGATGAGTACTTGATGAACCGGAGAAAGCTTGAAAGCATTGAGCCCGATTTCGACAAGTTCTTCTTCATTGTTTGCAAATCCACCTCCGGTACCGCCCAAGGTAAACGCAGGTCTGAGAACAACGGGATATCCTATTATTTGTGCCGCTTCTTTGGCTTCGTCAAGAGAATATGTAATTTTTGAAGGAATTGTTGGTTCACCTATTGACTGACAAAGCTCTTTGAACATTTCACGGTCTTCGGCTCTTTCTATACTTTTGCTGCTTGTACCGAGAAGCTCTACACCACATTCTTTGAGAACGCCTTTTTTCTCAAGCTGCATAGCAAGGTTGAGTCCTGTTTGGCCGCCTATACCGGGAACTATAGCATCGGGACGCTCGTATCTCAGTATTTTTGCAATATACTCAAGTGTCAAGGGCTCCATATATACCTTATCGGCAATGGAGGTATCTGTCATAATAGTGGCAGGATTAGAGTTACACAAAACAACTTCGTAGCCCTCTTCCTTTAGAGCAAGGCAGGCCTGTGTGCCTGCATAATCAAATTCCGCAGCCTGTCCAATAACAATAGGTCCGGACCCGATAATCAAAACCTTTTTAATATCTGTCCTTTTAGCCATAGTATACTACCTCCTGATTAATCGATGTTTCATAAAAAAACCCGACAATTTCAATGAACAAAAAAGCATTGAAACAATCGGGCTGCTAAATATTAAAATAATAAAAAAATTGAGAAACAATAATCCCATATACATCATACGCCGGAAATGCTGAGCTTTTGTTGGCTGTGTTTGCGGCAAATATCATTATTGCTTCTCCTTTCATAATTTATGTTGCAAATATTTATCTTATAAATGATATCATATGTTGATATATTTGTCAACTAAAAATAATATTTGAATAATCAAAATATGAATTGCAATATAAAATGTCCACAAATATTAAGCGACTTTTAATTG
>JAEDEG010000189.1 GCA_016293435.1 Clostridia bacterium | reverse complement strand
GGAGTTCAATCTCCCACTGAACACGTTGAATGACGCGGCTTTGCCGCTTATTGAATATAAAGGCCATACCCAGTCAAACACACAAAAATCCAACACCAAAGTCAGATTATTCTGTTTTTTCACCCGCTGTATTGTGAGTGATATTGATATTCTCGCCAAAAATTACAATGTCGGCATAAAATACCTACGTTTGTCAATGAATGAGCAAAAATAATCGTATTTCGCAATAAATTTAGATTTCGCGCCGTCCCTCTATCGCCTTTGCAAGTGTAATCTGGTCGGCATATTCAAGATCACCGCCAACAGGTATGCCGTATGCAATGCGGGTAACCTTTACTTCAAACGGCTTCAAAAGCTTTGAGATATACATGGTTGTAGCCTCGCCCTCGATGCTTGGGTTTATTGCCATTATAACCTCGGCAACCTCACCGCCGGCAACTCTTTCGAGCAGCTCTTTGATTTTGAGATCCTCGGGACCTATGGAATCCATGGGGGAAATACAGCCATGGAGCACATGATAGGAGCCGTAGTATTCTCTTGTTTTTTCAAGAGCAACAACGTCTTTTGGCTGTTCCACAACACATATCACCGACTTGTCTCTTTTGGGATTTGAGCATATTTCGCACGGGTCCTGCTCGGTAGTGTTTTGACAAACAGAACAGTAGCCTATCTTTTCTTTGGCGGTTTTTATGGTATTTATCATATCGCTTACCTCGTCTTCCGACATAGATAGAACATAATATGCCATCCGCACCGCACTTTTACTGCCCACACCGGGCATCTTTCTGAAAACCTCTATAAGCTTTGAAAAACTCTGTGTATATAGCATATTTTAACCTTTCCTTTCAATAAGCGGCAAAGCCGCGTCATTCAACGTTATAACATTCTGTATTTTTTGGGGGATATCCCCTTTTCTTTTTTAAAATCTTCTATAAAGTGACTTGCCGTAGCATAGCAAAGCCGCTGGGCAATGTCGGTTACAGAAAAGTCACTGCACTTTAGCAGCCTTTCGGCCTCAGCAATCTTGACCGACTTGACATATTGGGTAAAGGTCATGCCCATAAGCGATTTGAAAATTCGCGAAAAATAACCGTCACTCAGACCGCATATTCCGGCAGCCTCGTGGGTACGGATGTCTCCGTTGACACTCCTGGTATATTGGACAATGCGGTTTACAGCCATCAGATTTCCCTTGGCAGGGAGCGAGCGGATAGGAACAATTTCGCCGCATCGGTGCCAAAAATCCAGAATATGCCCGCACACCTTTATAATATCTGCCCTGACAAAAAGCTCTGAACAATAGTTGTTGCATGCAAAGGTTTTGTAGGCACTGTTCATCAGTCTACCGATATTTTTATCTCCCGAAACAACTCTCGCTTTGCACGAATTAACGGAACTGAAATTAAAAATATATTCAAATTCATTAAAGGTCTGCTCAGATGTTACAAGTATCTCCGGCAGAAACTTTACCACAATATACCTGTTAGGTGTCAAAAATCGTACCAAATGAGGTTCACCCGGATAGATTAAAATCATATCGCCTTGATTTAGCATATATACTTCACTGCCTACGCATGCCTCAATCGTACCGTTTAGCATATATATTAGCTCAATATATTTGTGGTAGTGATATTTGTCATCATTGTCTGTGACAAAGCCGGATTCTTTTTGGTCAAGAAGCAGACACTGAATATTCAGATGCTCGCCATCTCTTTGTGCCATACCTTCGTCTACACAATACATAAAACCGCCTCAATGTCAGAATTTCGATATTTTTAGTCAGATAAAGTATATCATATCCGCAAAATAAATGATATATTAAATTTAAACGAATTTTATATTTGAGGTGTATATATTATGGACAAAAAATTTAAAGCTTCAATAATAGGTGCCGGCGGAATATCAAAAGGTGCACATATTATTGCATACGAAAAACAAAAAACGTACAAATCTGCCAAAAAAGGCAAAGAAATCACACTTTGAGAAAGGAGCTGCTATAATGACAAGGGTAACTGTATTTAATGAAAATTATCACGAGGTTATTCGCCCCGAAGTACGAAAAATTTATAACAAAGGCATACACGGCACAATTGCCGAGTTTTTGCAATGTGACGATACAGAGGTTAAAACCGTCACTCTATATGACGATAACGGCAAAATGCATCCCGACTGCGGCATTACAAACGCGCTTTTGCAAGATACCGATGTTATAATCTGGTGGGGACACTGCCACCACGAAAAAGTGTCTGACGAGGTGGTGGATATGATTCACAATAACATCCTTTGCGGTATGGGAGCGATTTTTTTGCATTCAGCTCACCATTCAAAGCTCTTTAAAAAGCTGATGGGCACAACCTGCAATCTTAACTGGAGAGACGGCGAAAAAGAGAGGCTGTGGAACATAAACCCCTCCCACCCTATTATGCAGGGAATAGGCGATTATATAGACATACCCGAAGAAGAAATGTATGGTGAACGCTTTCAGATTCCAAAACCTGACGATATTTTGATGCTGGGTACATATTCAAGCCATGAGGTATTCAGAAGTGCGTGCGTATGGCAGAGAGTATACGGGAAAATTTTCTATTTTCAGCCGGGGCACGAAACCTACCCCATTTATCACATGGAAGAAATTCAGCGAATTATAAAAAATGCGGTAAATTGGGCAAAGCCTCTATATCGCGAAAGAGAGCTTATTTGTCCAGATTTTCCGAAGATAGAATTATAACTAAATTAAGATGTCACCCGCCTCTATAGGCGGCGGGTGACATTTAATTTTTTCAGTGGGAGTTCAATCTCCCACTGAAAACGTTGAATGACGCGGCTTTGCCGCTTATTGAAAGCAAAGTATAGAAGAGAAGCAATATGTGGTCAATAACGAGAAAGTTTGCAAGACATAGTACGAACATAATTCAAGTGTAAAGGGACAGAAATTCTCGAAAAACATATTATGCCGAACCATGCGCACTCAATATTAAGTATTCCGCCAAAAAATCAGTGTGTCATGTATAACAAAAATCCGAACCTTGTACCGATTAGTACAAGATTCGGACTTTTGCTGTTTTTATGCGGATAACAGGACTTGAACCTGCACCGAGTTGCCCCGACTGGCACCTGAAGCCAGCGCGTCTGCCAATTCCGCCATATCCGCAAATATATCAAGCTTTAAGCTTTGAAAAAAACAACCGCATACCCTTCGGTATGCGGTTTTGATGTGGTGCGAGCAGTGGGACTTGAACCCACACGTACGAAACACACGCCCCTCAAACGTGCCTGTCTGCCAATTCCAGCATGCTCGCGTACCGCGTCAACATGTGATATTATAGCACTATGCAAATCATTTGTCAACACTTTTTTTAAAAAATTTATTAGAAAAATTCAAAAAAGTAGTTTTTGCCTATTTAACACAAAACACCACGTCACACTTTGTTGAATTTGTACATCTTTTTACTTTTAAAGAAAACATTTCATCTAATATAAATCATATTATTACAAATATTAAAATCGGTGATAACTTTGAAGCTCAACAAAAAAATATTATGTCTTATCATCATATCGGTAATAGCGCTTGCCGTTTTAATAACATTGAAAACTGTTGATATAAATGATAAAACGACATCTCCAAAGGGAATATTGGTAAAAATGAGTATTATAACTAAATTAAGATGTCCCCCGCCTCTATAGGCGGCGGGTGACATTTA
>JAEDEG010000045.1 GCA_016293435.1 Clostridia bacterium | reverse complement strand
ATCAAAAATCTGAGAACCGATATGACAATGAACACCATCGACAGTCACATTTGAAAGCCCTGCGGCATATTCATAAATTTCAAAAGCTTCACCATTTTCAAGTGCCACACCAAATTTTGAATCAATTTGACCTGTTTTTACAAAATCGTGAGTGTGAGCATCTATACCGGGCTTTATGCGAAAAAGAATTGCCTGATTTATCCCCTTTTCTTTTGCTATTGTCTGAATCATATCAAGCTCATAGCGGTTATCTACCACAATATGTCCTACAGAACAATTCATAGCAAGCTCTATTTCGCTTCTTGTTTTGTTATTGCCGTGAAAAAATACTCTGCCCATATCAAAGCCTGCTTTAAACAGAGTATACAGCTCGCCTCCGGATACAACATCTGCACCTAAACCTTCTTCTCCAACAAGACGCGAGGTATACATAGTACAAAGTGCCTTGCTTGCAAAAAGTACAAGACCGTTTCCGTTATAATATTTATCCATTGCACACTTATATTCTCGACAGTTTTCACGCATCAAATCCTCGTCGAGAACATATAACGGAGTGCCGTATTCCTTTGCAAGCTCCACAGTATCGTGGTTTCTTACAGTAAGGTGATTTTTTTCGTTTATGGATAAGTTGTCTGAATTAAACATATTATTATTCCTTTCAAAAATGGTTTGTCAATATCAGCTTATGCAGTACCGTGTATTATGTTTTAAATCGGAGCAACGCTGCGTTACAGCATTTTATTTTTATACAACTCAAATTAAAGCTTTGGATCAAAGCAAGGTATCGGTTCAAGCTTAAAGCGGTTGTTTTTGTACAATGTGTCAATTTTTTCTTTTATTGCCAAGTCTGTGCAGACGCCTGTGCGAATATATTTATCGAGCACTTCATAAGTAAAGCCTAAGTTTTCTTCATCGGTTTTTCCGCAAAGTCCGTCAATGGGAGTTTTCTCAATCAGATTTTCCGGTAAGCCCAAAGCTCTGCCAAGCTCCTTTACTTCGGCAACGGTAAGCTTTGAAAGAGGGCTGAAATCTCCGGCTCCATCACCATATCTTGTTGCATAGCCTACATAGTCCTCCGAAAGATTGCATGTGTTTGCCACTCTGCCGTTATTTGACTGGCTGACAGCATAAAGTGCCGCCATGCGAATCCTCGGCGGAAGATTAATCTTTGTTTGAGCAGTTATTTGCATTTCATTTGGCAATGCACTGAGCATTGCATCAACCGTGTCTTTGATATTTATTGTATAGTGCTTTATGCTAAGATGCTCTACAAGCTGCTTGGCGCAGTCAATATCGTGCTGTACACCGCAGGGCATAAGCACACCGATAACTCTATCGCGTCCAAGGGCTTTTACACAAAGTGCTGCCACAACAGAGCTGTCTTTACCGCCCGAAATTCCAACTATTGCATTACAGCCTTTTCCGTTTTTTTCAAAGAAATCACGAATCCAAGAAATACAAGCTTCTTTGATATTTTCAATATTAACCAATTTTAACACCTTCATTTTACGTATATATCTTTATAATTTCTTCGGCCATAGCCTTTTTTGAAATACACCGATCCATAGAATGCTTTTCTATGTATCTGTGAGCATCGCTTTCTGTCATTTTGAGTTCAGATATGAGAAGCCACTTTGCTCTGTTTACAACGCGAATTTCCTGCATTTTATCCTCAAGTGAAATTGACTTGTTTTCTAAACTGCGCAGTCTTTCGCGAGTGCTTACCATCCAATCAAGAGCCTGCGTAATAATTTGCTTTGAAGTTGGCTTTGGAAGTATATATGCCCCATATGGCGAAGCCTTTTCAAAAACCTCGTTATAAAGTTCGTTTCTTACCATAATCAGAGCCACTGTATTTTTTCCGCGTGATGTGTCAATGGCAAATCTTATTCCGTCACTGTCAGGGAGGGGCGAGTTTATAATAATAAAATCGTAGGTACGTTCCGCCAAAACCCTTTTTGCTCCGCTTGTGCTTGTTTCTTCGTCAACGGGATAAAATCTAAAATCCGAAAGCAATTCTTTTATGGAGGCGATGAATTTTTCAGAAGCCGATACAATCAGCACGCTGTATATATGTTCTTCAAAATTCATTGTTTTTCCCCCTTGTTATAGTTTTTAAATTGGAGCAAAGTGCGATAAGCTCGCTTAATCACGCTGCAACAATTGCAAATGTCGCAGGGAGCTTTGCTGCTCAGGATAAAATATGAATAACCTATCCGCTTTAAAAATCGGTACACACCGCTAAAAGACAAATGACATTTTAGCAAGGTATAAATTATTTGCAGTAGATGTCGATAATTTCCTGTGGTAAGTGCTTGTTTACAAAATCACTCTTTATGGCAAGAGCTTTTGCTTCTTCGAGATTTTCGGGAAGCTCTTTATATTTCCTTGCATCAGTTTTATTTGCTTTAAAGAAGTTTATCTCAGCGGCAGGTGGCAAGGAAAGGTCATTTTCAATTCCGTAAAGTCCGGCATAAATCAAAAGTGCATATGCAAGATAGGGGTTGGCCTTTGGATCGGGCGAACGAAGCTCTGCACGTCTGTATTCACCGCTTGCGGCGGGAATACGAATAAGCTGAGATCGGTTTTCACTTGACCAAGAAATATATCGGGGAGCTTTGTTTTCTCCAAATCTTTCGTATGAATTTTCTACGGGGTTAAGAAATACTGTGATTTGCTCAATGTACTCCATAATTCCTGCAAGCACCTGCGTCAATTTATAATGTCCCTCATCATCTTTTACAGATAAATTTATATGAAAACCGTTGCCGGGTTTGCCTTGCAGCGGTTTTGGCGAAAAGTCTGCACAAAGTCCGTTTCTGTGTGCAATGGTTCGTACCAAGGTTTTGAACGACATTGCATCATCTGCTGCAGTCAATGAATTTGAATATCGAAAATCTATTTCGTTTTGTCCCGGACCTTCTTCGTGATGTGAGCTTTCAGGGCTCATTCCCATTTTTTCCATGTCAAGGCAAATTTCGCGGCGAATGTTTTCTCCCTTATCGGCAGGTGCCAAATCCATATACCCTGCATTATCATAAGGCTCTTTTGTGGGCTCTCCGTTTTCATCAAGCTTAAAAAGATAAAACTCAAGCTCTGAACCAAAATAAAATTCAACGCCTTTGTCTTTGGCTGCTTTTATTGCCTTTTTCAATACATTTCGAGTATCACACTCATACGTCTCACCATTTGGTTTGGTTATAGTACAAAGCATTCTTACCACGCGCCCATGCTCCGGTCGCCAAGGAAGCACGGCAAGGGTTTCGGGATCGGGACGGAGAAACAGGTCTGATTTCATTTCATCTCCGAAGCCGTCTATAGAGGAGGCATCAAAGGCAATGCCATATTCAAATGCACGGGGAAGCTCACTTGGCATAATGGATATGTTTTTTTGCCTGCCGTAAACATCACAAAATGTAAGCCTGATAAACTTTACATCCTCCTCATTTACATATTGAATAACTTCTTGTGCAGAATACTTCATCGTCTATTACCTTCCTTCATTTAATTTGCCACATACATCTGCTTATATGGATTTTTACTGTCAGGTGTAACCAGCATAAAATCAGAGTCTAAAATTTTGTTTACGTCATAGTCAAAGCTTTGGGAAAAATACTTTATATACGATAAAATTTCTTTCATATCCTCATCGGTTGCCTTTTGCACATTTACGCCTTTTGGAAATCTTATATTATCGCAGCTGCCGCGAAGATACATCTTTCCGCCGTGCATACCCGTGCATGGAAAGTTACCCACAATGTTTTTATCGTCATCTGTGAGCCCCAATACAATAATTGTTCCGCCTGCCTGATATTCACCCAAAAAACTGCCACATTTGCCTCCAATAACTATAACAGGCTGCTTTTCTCGATAGGCTTTCATATGAATACCGGCACGGTAGCCTGCATTACCCTGTACAAAAATTTTGCCGCCGCGCATTGCATATCCCACGGCATCGCCTACATTTCCATGAATAATAATCTCGCCGTTGTTCATAGTATCACCGACAGCATCTTGTGCATTGCCCATAACCTCAATTACAGCTCCGTTTAGATATGCCCCGAGAGCATTACCGGGAATACCCTCGATTTTTATTTTTTTATCGGACACGCCGGCAGCGATAAATCTTTGACCGAGACAGTTTACAATTTTTAAGTTATTGTCAGCTTCTCGCAAAGCACTATTCAAATTTTTATAATCAATATTTTTTGCATCGATATTCATATTATATCACACCTCCGAGCTTTTTTCTACGAATTTCTGAAAAAAACATTGCAAAAGAAGGATTTTTGTACAATTTATCAATATTTATGCTCTCAAGAGGTGTTTTTTCTCTGATTAGTGAGGTATATATACCGGCTCTTGCCACATCACCGATTAAAATATAGCCTGTGAGCAGTCCGTCTTTTGTATAAAGTCTTTTAATACCATTGTCTGTTTTTTCTTCAAACAGCTCACCGCCGGAGCTTTCATCAAAATAGCTGCCGGCTGTCATTGCATGAAGACCGAAAAAACCTATGGAGTTCATCGGAATCGCATTGCCAAACTCAGCTTTTTCACCTGCCATATTCTGTCCGGCGCAATAGCCCTGCATATAGGCATTGGGTAAAATGGCAAGCACCCTTTTGTCGCCCAAAGAAATGTCATTGCCCTCTGTGCAGTCTCCGGCTGCATAAATATATGGGACAGAGGTTTCCATACTGTCATTTATAAGTATGCCTCTGTTTGTATCTCCGCCAAGGTTTTTAAATAATTCTGTGTTTGCTCTGACACCAACTGCCAAAACGAGAATATCAAAATCTATATTCCTACCGCTTTTCATTTCGGCGGTGTTTTTGTCAAACCTTACGGCGGTGTCACCGAGCACAAACTCAATATTGTGTTTTTCCAAATGCTTTTGCATAACCAAAGCGCATTCTTCATCTAAGATACTCGACAGAACTCTGTTTGCCAAATCACATACTGTGATTTTTGCTACTCTGCCCAAAATACCCTCGGCACATTTTAGCCCTATAAGACCCGCACCCACTATTAAAACCCTTGAATCCTTTGTAAGTGCTTTTTCCAAAGACAGGGTATCATCTATTGTCATAAAGCAAAATTTATTTTCTACCCTGTCAAGTCCGTCAAAGGGCGGGACAAAAGGCGATGAACCTGTTGCCATACATAAAGAATCGTAAGCAACGGTGGTTTCATCATCAAGAGTGATGCTTTTTGATTTGTCATTAATTGATACGGCTTTTCTGCCATAAATGACATCACATTTATTATCCTTATAAAAGCTTTCGCTTCTGTAATTCATATTTTCTAAGGTTGTTTTACCCTCCAAATAATACGAAATGAGAGGTCTGGAGTATACCGGGTGTTCTTCGGCAGAAATAACAGTGATTTTAGAAACCTTATCGGTATTTCTTATACCCTCTATACAGCCTGCAGCCGCAACACCGTTACCGATTATTACATAGCTTTTCATTTATCATCACCTCGCTCCTCATATACCAAGGCTCTGTTCGGACACCCTTTTACACAGGCGGGTTCTCCGCATGAGTTTTCCAAGCAAAGCTCACATTTTTGAACCACACCGTTTTTCCCTTGTGATACTGCACCGTACGGACACACCAAAATGCAGGTCAGACAACCGATACATTTATCCTTATCAATCCTTATAACCCCGTTTTGTACGGAAAGCGCTCCCGATATACAGCTTTTTACGCATATCGGATCATCACAATGTCTGCAAGATAACGCATAGGTGATTTTGTTATCTTCCTCAACAGTTATTCTCGGAAAAACAGGCTTATTTTTCAAAGCTTTAGCCATGTCACTTTCACCCGAATTTGCAAAAGCACAATTATATTCACATAAATGGCAGCCTATGCACCATTTTTCTTCTGCATATACTCGCTTCATTTTTATCACTCTCCTGCGTGGGAAATACCCAATATTTCAAGCTCTTTGCCTGTAAGTCCGACTCCGCGAAGCATCAGTCTGTTTCCTCGAAGTGCTTCAATCGAATTGATGCCCATACCGCCCATAAGCTCTTTGATTTCGTGATTCCAAGCGGTCATAAGGTTAATTAGTCTTTGACTTCCGATATCGGGATTGAGCCTTTTTACAAGGTCGGGATTCTGCGTTGCAATGCCCCAGTTACATTTGCCGCTTTGACAAGTTCTGCAAAGGTGACAGCCGAGAGCAAGAAGTGCTGCGGTTGCAATATAACAAGCATCTGCACCGAGAGCAACTGCTTTAATAACATCGCTTGCACTGCGGATAGAACCACCGACAACCAATGACACATTGTTTCGGATACCTTCATCACGAAGTCTTTGGTCAACGGATGCAAGGGCAAGCTCAATAGGAATACCTACATTGTCACGGATTCGCGTTGGAGCTGCACCGGTACCGCCGCGAAAACCGTCAATAGCGATGATATCGGCACCGCTTCTTGCTATGCCGCTTGCAATGGCGGCAATATTATGAACCGCCGCAACCTTGACAATAACAGGCTTTTTATATTCTGTTGCTTCTTTTAGCGAAAATACAAGCTGTCTTAAATCCTCAATCGAGTATATATCGTGGTGAGGAGCAGGAGAAATTGCATCGGAGCCTTCGGGAATCATCCTTGTTCTTGAAACGTCTCCAACAATTTTTGCACCGGGAAGATGACCGCCGATTCCGGGCTTTGCACCCTGACCCATCTTAATTTCAACAGCAGCTCCGGCTTCCAAATAATCCTTATGTACACCAAATCTGCCGGAAGCAACCTGAACAATTGTATTTTCACCATAGCAATAAAAATCTTCGTGCAGGCCGCCCTCACCCGTATTATAAAGGATTCCAAGCTCTTTTGACGCGCGGGCAAGTGATGCGTGTGCATTGTATGAAATCGAGCCATAGCTCATTGCCGAAAACATAACAGGCATAGAAAGCTCAAGCTGCGGAGGCAATTCGCACTTCAGATTCCCATTGTCATCTCTTTCTATTTTATCCGGCTTCTTTCCTAAAAAAACCTTTGTTTCCATCGGCTCACGAAGCGGGTCGATAGGCGGATTTGTTACCTGAGAAGCATTTATTAAAATTTTATCCCAATATACAGGAAACGATTTCGGATTGCCCATTGATGAAAGAAGAACACCGCCTGATGATGCTTGCTTGTAAATTTCTTTAATAGTATCATTTTGCCAATTTGCATTTTCTCTTAAAGCACAGTCACTCTTTATGATTTTTAATGCGTGTGTAGGACAAAGAGAAACACATCTTTGGCAGTTTACACACTTTGATTCATCGGAAAGCATCAGGTTATTATCTGCATCGCATCTGTGAACCTCATTTGCACACTGTCTTTCACAAACCCGACAGCAGATACAACGATTTTCGTTTCTTATAACTTCAAATTCGGGGTATATATATTCTACACTCATAACTCACAGCCCTCCTCCAAGGTCACAATAACAGGCTCTCCGCCCGTAGGCGCCCAAATGTTATCTACATTTGGCTCCATAACACGGATAGCCGCTTCTTCACTTGCAACATACACCCTATCGTCTTTTTCTCCCACAACCATACTGCGCAGCTTAAGCCTGTCGTTTAATGCCATAAGACCGCCGTTAAAGCCAAATACGATTGAAAACGGCCCTGTTACCAAAAGACTCGGAAAAAGAGTTCGCAGGTATTTATGCTTTTCTTTATCTATAATGTCGGTTTTATTTTCGATTGTGCTCCAAAACGGTGCAGCAATAACACTTGCGGTTTCGCCCAATGTCAGACCTTGCTTTCTGAGAAGATAGTCCATTATGTAGGTAATTACTTCGGTATCTGTCTGCAAGGTACATTTATACCCAAACATTTCAATAAATCTGCGATTGGCATCGTATGAAGATATTTCGCCGTTATGTACAATCGAGTAATCAAGGAGTGTAAAGGGATGAGCACCGCCCCACCAACCGGGTGTGTTGGTTGGGTATCTGCCGTGAGCAGTCCACGTATAGCCCTCGTACTCGTCTAATTTATAAAAAATGCCCACATCCTCCGGAAATCCTACAGCTTTAAATGCTCCCATATTCTTTCCGCTTGAAAATATATACGCACCGTTTTCTTCGGTATTTATTTTCATAACCGTGCGAGCTACAAACTCATCTTCATCAAGCTGAAGATTTTTTAGAACTGACTGCAAGGGAGAAACAAAATATCGCCATATAATAGGCTCGTCTGTAATTGCCGGAATTTTTCTTGTAGGAACTATCTCGGATTTTACAATTTCAAACCTCTCTTTTAAGAATTGTTCGGTGCTTTTGCGAACTTCTCTGCTGTTGAAGAAGAAATGAAAAGCATAAAATTCTTTGTATTCGGGATATATACCATAGGCTGCAAAGCCGCCGCCAAGACCGTTACTGCGGTCGTGCATAGGCTTCATAGCATCAATTATCGATTCGCCTGTCATCCTTTTTCCCTTTTTTGATATTACTGCTGCAATAGCACAACCGGAAGGGATTCGCACTTTGCCTTCTAAATTCATACTCCCTCGTCCTTTCGTATCAATGTATAAACAAAAAAGACGCCATCCACTCAGAATTATCTGAATGAATGAACGTCTTTGCTCATTTTCTGAAATTATACACCTCAAAATGCGTTTTGTCAAGGTAAAATAAAAATTTCGTCAAAAAGCAAAAAAACGCAAGGTTGAATAATGTGATTTTATTGCGAATTAGAAAAATCAACAAAAGTTTAAAATAGCAATTTATTGCTTTTTTATTATGCAAATCTATTTACCGCAATGACAAAACAAAAGGAAGAACGACCGTTTTTTCGTTCTTCCTCCAAAACCTCTGCTCAAACGAGCAGAATGTTTTTATTAAAAATCAAAATCAAATTATTTGATTTCAACTTTAGCACCGGCTTCTTCAAGAGCAGCTTTGATGCTTTCTGCTTCTTCTTTGGAGCAGCCTTCTTTAACAGTCTTAGGAGCACCGTCAACAACGTCTTTAGCTTCTTTAAGACCGAGACCTGTAAGGTCTTTAACAACCTTAACAACCTTGAGCTTGGAAGCACCTGCTTCTGCAAGAACTACATCAAATTCAGTCTTTTCGGCAGCAGCGTCTCCGCCTGCAGCTGCAGCACCTGCTACAGCAACGGGAGCAGCAGCGCTAACACCAAATTCCTCTTCCATCATTTTTACTAAATCTGCAACTTCTAATAATTTCAATTCTTTGATATCTGCAATAATCTGTTCAATACTTGCCATGATTAAATTACCTCCTGTTTAATATTTATGCTTACAGCATTTAATTTGGTTTTTAATTATTCTGCAGCGGGAGCCTCTTCAGCGGGAGCTGCTGCTTCCTCTGCTGCGGGTGCTGCAGCTTCTTCTGCAGCGGGAGCTTCAACCTTGATGTCTGCGGGTTCTACGCCGTTGTCAACCAATGCCTGGAGAGTTCTAACAAGCGAAGAAATGGGAGAATTGAGACTTCCCATAATCTTTGCGATAAGAACTTCTCTGGAAGGTGTGGATGCGAGCTTTTTGATCTCATCGATAGAAATTACTTTACCGTCGAGGAAACCTGCTTTGATTTCGAGAGCTTCAACATCTTTGGCAAAATCGGAAATAACCTTTGCGGGTGCAACGGGGTCTGTTGTACTGATAGCAAGGGCTGTAGGACCGTTGAGCTGTTCGTCAAGCTCCTGATATCCGACTTCATTTGCTGCGAATCTTGTAAGAGTGTTTTTAACAACCTTATATTCAACGCCTGCTTCTCTGAGCTTTGAACGAAGCTGAGTATCCTGTTCAACAGTGATGCCTCTGTAATCTACGAGGACACCTGCCTGTGCTGACTTTAAGGTTTCAACCAAATCAGCAACAATTTGTTTTTTCTGTTCCAATACTTTTGCGCTTGGCACGAAATTCACCTCCTGAGTTAAAATGTATAACATATATTTAACACAGTGTCCGAAATATGAAAAAAGCTTCCTACCCACAGGGATAGGAAGCACATTAATACATAATAATCTTATACAAAGTATTAAATGATTCCTCGGCAGGATTTATAGTCATAGACTACCTGCTGTCTGCGGACACGTTAAACATTATATCATATAAACAATTAATTGTCAAGACCTTTTTTCTTGTAAAGCCTTACGGATAATTCAAAATTATCAATCGGAGAGCTTAGCGGGATTAAGCTTTACGCCGGGTCCCATTGTGGAAGCCACTGCTACGCTTCTGAGATACTGACCCTTAGCAGCTGCAGGCTTAGCCTTAATTATTGCATTCATAAGAGTTTGGAAATTTTGGTTTAGCTTGTCAACACCAAAAGAAACCTTGCCGATGGGGCAGTGAATAATATTGGTTTTGTCAAGACGGTATTCAATTTTACCGGCTTTGATATCCTCTACAGCCTTTTTAACATCGGGAGATACGGTGCCTGCCTTGGGGTTAGGCATGAGACCCTTGGGTCCGAGGATTCTACCGATACGACCAACTATACCCATCATGTCGGGTGTTGCAACCACAACGTCAAACTCAAACCAGTTTTCGCTCTGGATTTTTGAAGCGAGCTCTTCACCGCCTGCATAATCCGCACCTGCATCAAGAGCAGCCTGAACATTGTCACCCTTTGCAAATACAAGTACTCTTACCTTTTTACCTGTACCGTTTGGAAGAACAACAGCGCCCCTAACCTGCTGGTCAGCATGTCTTGAGTCAACGCCGAGCTTAATGTGAGCTTCTACAGTTTCATCAAATTTTGCTTTGGAAGCTTTGATTACTGCGTCGAAAGCTTCTGTGGGATCATATAATTTTGATCTGTCAATTAATTTTGCGCTTTCAATGTAATTTTTACCTCTGAACATTTTACGTCCTCCTTCTGTGGTCAGTCGAAATTCAATTTAAAAAGTATTTTTGAATCTCTCCCACTTAATACACGGGATTAGTCTTCAACAACAATTCCCATGCTTCTTGCAGTGCCGGCAATCATGCTCATAGCAGCTTCAATGCTTGCTGCATTAAGATCGGGCATCTTCTGCTCTGCAATTGCTTTTACAGCATCCTTGCTGATAGTAGCAACCTTGTCTTTGTTAGGTACACCTGAAGCCTTATCAATTTTGCAAGCTTTTTTGAGAAGCACTGCTGCAGGCGGAGTCTTTGTAATAAAAGAAAAAGATCTGTCCTGATAAACAGTGATTACTACAGGAATAACAAGACCAGCGTCCTTTGCTGTTCTTTCATTAAATTCCTTGCAAAACTGCATGATGTTTACACCGTGCTGACCGAGTGCAGGACCAACCGGGGGAGCCGGAGTAGCCTTGCCTGCTCCAATTTGAAGCTTGATATAACCTGTTACTTTCTGTGCCATTTAAGAACACCTCCCTATTAACAAATGTGGTATGGCGGAATTGATTTTCAATCCTCCCACTCTAAATAATATCGGCAGGAAATGCCGCTATTAATAAGCTTAACGTGCCCCATGGGCACACTCGTCAAAAGGTTTCAACGTGATTGATGTCAAGCTCAAGACTTGTCTCTCTGCCAAACATTACAACCTTTACGCCGACCTTTCCGGTCTCGTTGTTTATTGTTTCAACGGTACCTGTCTGATTTACAAAAGCACCTTCGATTATTCTGACATTATCACCTACGCTGTATTGAGCAAATACTTCTCTAACGTCAACACCGAGTGCTTCAACCTCTTCCTCAGTAAGAGGAACCGGTTTGGATCCGGGACCTACAAAACCTGTAACACCGGTTGTGTTTCTTATAATATACCAAGTATCATCTGTCATTACCATTTTGATAAGTACATAACCGGGAAAAATCTTGCGAGTAACGACCTTTTTGTCTTCACCCTTGGTTTCTACAACGTCTTCTGTAGGGACCTTGATATCAAGTATGAGATTTTCGAGACTGCGGTTCTCAATGATTTTTTCGAGATTGGTCTTTACTTTATTCTCATACCCGGAATAGGTATGAACAACATACCATTTTGCATTTTTGGATACGTTATTACCCATCATCCGGCCTCCTTTAAAAGCTTAAGATTTAATAACCTGTCCTATTAATTCTTAATAAATGTGTTGAGACCGTATCCAAACAGTAAATCAAGAACCCAGATAAATATTCCGATTATGATTACTGCTGCGATAACTATGATAGTATTGTTTATAACTTGTTTTTTTGAGGGCCATACAACCTTTTTCATTTCTGAGCTGACTTCTTTAAAAAACTTAGCAATTTTGCCCGGGCCCTTCTGTTTTTTTGCTTTAGCTTCTGCCATAGCAATCACCTCCTACAAGAAAAATAAGGATTATTTTGTTTCTTTGTGCAGTGTATGTTCTCTGCAGAAACGACAGTACTTTTTCATTTCAAGTCTGTCGGGGTCATTCTTCTTGTTCTTCATAGTGTTGTAATTTCTCTGCTTACACTGACTACATGCCAAAGTGATTTTTGTTCTCATGGTATGCACCTCCTTATATTTTCATGTCCTGTTTATGAAAAGATAGTATATATGTCCGCTTTAATTAATTGTGTGAGCAAAAAAAACTGCACGCAAAAAAAAAGAGCTTTTCACTAGCGATAGTATGATACCACACATAGAAAAAAAAGTCAATACAATTTTTGCAAATAATTGATTTTTGTGTAATTTCTTATATTATTACATACAAAAAGAGCAGGTTGTGATACACTTTTTGATTATTTCACCAAAAGATGTACACATCTGCTCTTTTTATATGCACGGAGGAATATAAATTCCCCCGTTTCAACATTATTATATCAGTTTAATAAACGTGCATTTTAAATTCAGCAACAGTTATTATTGCCTTCGCCGCAAATACATATAATAATTATTATAGCTATGATAATCCAGATTCCGCATCCGCCGCCAAAAAGACCGCCAATGCCGGAGTTGCCGTTGCAGCAAGGATTGCAGCAATCACCCATTGTTATTCTCCTTCCATAAGTTTAATTATCAGCAGCCGCAGCCGCAGTCGCAGTCATCCTGCATGCAGCAACCGTCACCGTTTTTCATGAAAAGCAAGATTACAAGAATTATAAACCATAAAATTGTGCTGTTGCCGTTTTCACAGCATCCGTTGTTACCAAAAAAATTGAACATAATTATTTACCCCCTTTTTTGATTATTAATTACAGCAATGATTTTCGTTCTGCTCGCAGCATCCGAACAATAACAGGAATACAAGAATGAAGAAAAGTATACCGTCATTTGAACCAAATACACCGTTACCAAACATTGAACTACACCTCCAAATTTTCAGGTTCACTTTATAATATGTAATATTACTTCTTTGTGTTACTCAATTAATATCGGTTATTTTCTTTAATAAAAATTAATTTGACCAATGTCAAATTTTGTATTATAATAAATGTATAAATAATTTGAAGGAGATAATTCCATTGGACAATAACACTTTAGACTACGGCAAGTTAATAGCAACCGTACGTGAGCATTACAATATTACGCAGCAGGAATTGGGCAATCTCATCGGAGTAGGCAAAACTATGATAAGTAATTATGAAACAAGCTATACCACTCCGTCTGTAAGAACCTTGGAAAAAATCGCCTCGGTTCTCGGTATGACACTTGTTGAATTTCTGGCCTTCGGTAAGGAGGGCAATTGCGAGCTGTCGCTTCCAAGAGCCATGCAGCCCACCAGCGATAAATGTATACGATATTTGCAATTTAAAAATCTTACCAAAGAAAAACTCGAAACGGATTTTTACATGGACTATTATCTGACAGTTCCCGGCTTTATGCTAAATACCGCGGATCAGTATGTGTGCGTTAAAATGCCTGACAACTCAATGAAAAAAGCCGGCATACGGAAAAATGATTTTGTCATTATCAAAATGTCGGATGCCATAGCCGACAATTCAATAGTCCTTGCAATAAGTAAGCTGAGCGGCAAAGCCGTAATCAGAAGATATATGAGAGAAAACCGATTTGTAACACTGATTCCCGACGCCGATGCCGACAATTATTCCATAATCGGATATGACGAGCGTGACGCTGAATTTGAAATTTTTGGATATGTTGAAAAAGTCTTAACTAATATACAAGAAATGTAACATTTTTTTAACATTTATTCGTCCTGTTTGACAATATATAATTCATTTTTTGTGTTATAAACGATAATTAGTTAAATTTTTTAGCACATATCGCCAAGTATTTTCACATTTTAATATGGACTTTTCCTAAAAATATTACTGAAATGTTAAAAAAGTTTGACAAAACCATTTTCGCATAGTATAATATTATTGTCGTTAGAAATAAATTTTGTGATTTTGAGGTTCTAATTATGAACCCGACCGGCATTTCTGAGTTCATAAACGGCGACAAATAAACCTGAAGAAATTCCGATTGTCACAAAACAAAAAATAACGGAGGAAGTTTTTATGCGAAATTTATTTAAGGTAATGGTTGCCGCAGCATTCATGCTACTTACCCTCACGGTATGTGCAGGTGCTGCCGGAGAAAGAGCGTATACAACAGCCGATGTTTTGAACGTTCGTTCTCAGCCGAGCACAGACTCTGCAATTTTAGGTCAGTATGTTTACGGCTCAACAATCGACATTACCGGAACAAGCGATGTCTGGTATCAGATCAGATACAACAACGGTTATGCATATGTTCACAGTGATTATGTAGCATTCAGCTCAACCCAGACACCCGATCAGAGTATCAAAGGACAACAGATTGTCGAAACGGCAAAACAGTACATAGGTACCCCCTATGTATATGGCGGCATGTCACCATCAGGCTTTGACTGCTCCGGATTTGTTAAGTATGTATATGGTCTTCACGGAGTTTCACTTAACCGTGTGGCTGCAGATCAGGCATATAACGGATACTGGGTATCAAGAGAAAATCTCCGACCCGGTGATATTATATGCTTTGCAAGCTCAGCCGGCAGCTCATACATAAGCCATGTCGGCATATATGTGGGCAACAACCAGTTCATACATTCTCCCAGAACCGGCTATACCGTAACTATTGAAAATTTGAGCGGAACATACGCTTCAAGATACTATACAGCAAGAAGAATATTTTGATATTAAATTGATTTAAAAAGCTGTCTGATGCGATATGCATTGACAGCTTTTTTATTGACATTATTCGATTATTATGGTATCTTATTAGCTGACAGGAAATAAAAACGAGGTGACATCAGTGTACAACTGGAAAAATTCATTTTCAAAAACAGTTCTCGCCCGCGGTCTGCAATATTACAAAAGCGGCAGAGTTAGAAATATCAAGCAAAGCGGGAACTCATATACAGCGGTTATTAAAGGAACATATAACTACGATGTTACCTTTAAGCTTACAGATAACAACAAAGCATATCTTACCTGCGAATGTCCATATGCCGCAGACGGCTTTAGGTGTAAGCATATGGCAGCCTTGCTCTATGCAATAGAAGACAAGCTACCGCCTAAGTCTGACGCACCGGCAAAGAGCCCGAAAACAGCAGAGCCTCTGACTCCGTTTGCCCGTGATATATCAAGCCCCGGCACATTTTTTAATTTGGCGGAATTTGGCAATATACTCACTGTTACTCCGGATTTGTATATGAAAGCAAAAAAGCTTATTAATACCAAGAGCTTTGAGCTAAGCTCCGTAAACACTTTATATTCAGTCACATTGCCAAAAGAAAGCTGCATTTTGAATGCACGCGGCAAGGATGCGGCAGGAATTTTTACGGAAATCAAATTTTCCAGAAACAAAATTATTTCGCTATACTGTGACTGCTCCTACAAATACCACTATTCGGAGTATCGTTTTTACAGCGAAAATGTTCCGGTAAAAATGTGTGAGCACATGACTGCACTGTGTATTCTGACAGATGACTACATAAAGAAGAACAATCCGGGAGACGCAACAAACAGATCCGGTAAAATATTTCTTGGCAATTTCAGGCGATATGAAAAAGCCTTGCGAAATCAAAAAACTTTGACAGATGACAAAATAATATTGCAGCCGAGAGTTGAGCTCAGATATGGCGACACTCTTTCGGCCAGCTTCAAAACCGGCTTTAAAAAATTGTATGTTGTTAAAAGTCCGGAAGATTTCATCACTGCAGCTGAGGCAAAAGGCGTGTATACCCTCGGCAAAACGGCAGAAATAGACTTTGCATCAGCCCGGTTTGAAGAAAAAAGCTTTGAATATTACAACTTTATAAAGCAATATAACAACCACCGCCGTGCCTATGAACAAGACAAATTTTCAGATTCTTTATCAAAAGCATCATCTAATTTTACTTTGTCGGGAATTATGCTCGATAAGTTTTTTGATATATCAATCGGTGAAAAAACGGAATTTACAGGTTCGTCCCATACAAAGGAAAAGTCTAAGCTTTCTTACGCCTACGGCATGCCTTCCATAGAGCTTATCCTGAGGAGTTTGTACAGCCAAAAAAACGGAAGCTTTGAAGGAGTGAACCTAAGCGGAACACTTCCGGATCTCATTAAGGGAGCAGAGTACAATTATTTTGTAGAGCTTGACACCTTATACCGCATATCAAACGAGGATTACGAAAAAATCCGTCCCTACTACGATGCGAGCTATTACACAAATTTCAACATAAACATCGGGCAGCACAATCTATCCGAATTTTACTATTCGATTCTTCCCAATATCCGCAAAACCGCAAAGGTTATCGAAAAAGATTCGGGAGATGCCGAAGCTGTATTACCACCTGAGGTGGAGTTTAAGTTTTATCTGGATCTTGAAGACGGTATCCCCGTGTGCAAGGCATGTGCATACTACGGTGAAGTCAGCTGCAATATCATCGGAGAATATGCTCCCGACATTACGGCATACCGCAATACCTACCGTGAGGAACAGGTGCTCGAAACCGTGAAGGAATATTTTCCAAACAGGCTCGATGATGAACGCTTTGCAGCATCAAACAGCGAAGAAGCTGTATTTTCCATTCTTCAAAACGGCATAAAAGACCTGCTTGAATACGGAGAAGTACATTCTACCGACAAATTTGACTCTCTTAAGGTGCAGCGCAAAATGAAAATTACCGTGGGAGTGTCTATACAGAGCAACCTAATGGATTTGACGATTGACACAGAGGATATCCCCCACTCGGAGCTTTTGGATATCTTAAACAGCTACAAGCTCAAAAAACGCTACCACAGACTGAGAAGCGGTGAATTTGTTACTCTGGACGAATCGGTAGAGGAGCTCTATGAGCTCACTCAGGCACTCAAAATCCCATCAAAGGACTTTTTGAAAGAAAATATACAAGTGCCTGCCTATAGGGCACTGTATCTTGACAAAATGCTCGAAAAATACGACAGCATATATTCCGAACGTGACAGACAGTTCAGAAAATTTGTTAAAGAATTTAAAACAGTGAGCGAATCAGACTTTGAAATTCCCAAAAATCTTCAAAAAACCATGCGTGACTATCAAAAGTTTGGTCACAAATGGATACGCACCGTATCCGGGTCGGGCTTTGGAGGTATTTTGGCAGATGATATGGGGCTTGGAAAAACATTGCAGATAATATCGGTGCTATCAGCACTAAAGAGCGAAGGCTCAAAGAGCACCTCGCTCGTTATATGTCCGGCGTCTCTTGTGTACAATTGGCTCGAAGAATTCAAAAAATATGCGCCCGAAATGTCGGTATGTCTGATAGTAGGCACAGCAGAAGAGAGACAGAAGCTTATTAAAAAATATCAAAGCTATGATGTGATCATAACCTCCTATGACCTTTTGAAGCGCGATATTGCAGCATACGAAAATATAACCTTTGAATATCAGATATTGGATGAAGCGCAAAACATCAAAAATCACGCTACGGTCGCAAGCAAATCGGTCAAGATCATAAATGCAAAAATGAAATTTGCACTGACGGGCACACCAATCGAAAACCGTTTGGGAGAGTTGTGGAGCATATTTGACTTTCTGATGCCGGGATTTTTGTACGGATATGATACGTTTAGACGCGACTTTGAAGTTCCCATAGTGAAAAACGGTGACAAAGATGCAGAGGCAAGGCTCAAAAGCATGGTCAATCCGTTCATTTTGCGCAGGCTGAAAAAAGATGTATTGAAGGATCTGCCCGACAAGATAGAGGAAATTCGATATGCAAAATTTGAGTCAACTCAGCAAAAGCTCTACGACGGTCAGGCTGTACATATGATGAATATGCTGAGCGGGCAAAGTGACGAAAGCTTCAAGAAAGAAAAAATTCAGATTCTCGCTGAGCTTACAAGGATACGTCGTATTTGCTGTGACCCATCGCTCGTGTTTGAAAATTATGAGGGCACATCCGCAAAAAAGGAAGCCTGTCTCGATTTGATAGAAACAGCCATTGAGGGCGGTCACAAAATATTACTGTTTTCGCAATTTGTGTCGATGCTTGAGATTTTGGAGAAGGAGCTTCGGAACAAGAAAATAAATTACTACAAAATTACCGGAGAAACCGAAAAAAAAGAGCGTCTGGAGCTGGTGCAAAAATTTAATTCAGACACCACACCGGTTTTTCTCATATCGCTCAAAGCCGGCGGCACCGGGCTTAATTTGACCGGTGCCGATGTGGTTATTCATTATGACCCATGGTGGAATGTGGCGGCGCAAAATCAGGCAACTGACAGAGCGCATCGCATTGGACAGAAAAGAATTGTGTCGGTTTATAAGCTGATTGCAAAAAATACAATCGAAGAACGTATAAGCGAATTGCAGACAGCAAAGCAGGAGCTTGCCGATGCTATAGTCGGAGAAAACACCGCCGCGTTTTCATCGCTAACAAGGGATGATATAATGAAAATAATCGGAGTGGACGACAAATTCCGGCACGATTGATAAAAAGTTTGATTATTAAAATATCTTCTATGGAGGCTGATGCTCGCGTCATTTTTTTCAGGTCGATGTGAGCATCAGCCCTAAAATTTTGTACATTTCAATAAGCGGCAAAGCCGCGTCATTCAACGTTTTCAGTGGGAGATTGAAC
>JAEDEG010000188.1 GCA_016293435.1 Clostridia bacterium | reverse complement strand
CAGCCGAGCGGCTTATTAATCTATGTAGTGGCACTTAAAGTAATCAATGTGGCATTTGACGCTTTCTTTCTGAAAGAACAGTACAAAATTAAAAAGGGTGGCGGGAGCGAGCTTACGGACGCTAAATTTTATTCGGCTCTCAAATGCTTTGCTTTTGACGTGGTTGCCCTTGTCTCAATCCTCATTTGCTGGATATTCCGAGGCTATCGGGCAGTGTGGTATTTTTCACCTGTGATATGTATAATACTTGCGGTTTTCTTTTTTGCGGCGGCGGTTTTGAGAGTAAGAAAATCAGTCAGCATTTTGACAGACCGTACACTGCCTGAAAAAGAGCAGCTGAAAATTTTGAATGTGTTGTCAAAATTCTACGGCAGGTATGAGAAATTTGAATTTCTAAGCTCGCGGATGAGCGGAGAGACGGTATATATCGACCTGAGGATAAAGTTTCGGGATGAAACCACATATGCACAGTTAAAAAAATTCTGCCGGGAGATCTCCCATGAGATGGAAAAGCAAATCAAAAACAGCAGAGTCAGCATTGTCATAGATGATGACACGCTTTGATGTACAGTAAAATAAAGAAGGAGCAAAAATTATGAGATCTTTTATTGAACAAATAGAATTTAATGCGCAGAATACGCCTAAAAATGCCGTTTTGTTTGATGAAGTGATTACAAAAGGCATTACCTGTGAGGGACTTGATCGTATCAGCGGCCAGGTATATGCCTATTTAAAGCAAAAGGGCGTAGGCAAGGAGGATTTTGTGCTTATTAATCTGACACGCGGCGTGCTGCCTGTTGTTGCTATGGTAGGAGTTTTAAAAGCAGGGGCGGCGTTTGCGCTTGTTGAGGATAACTATGCGCCTGAAAGAATAGAGTACATCCGCAAGGACTGCGGCTGCAAAGCGGAAATAAACAAATATGCATGGGAGAAAATTCTGAAATGCGAACCGCTGGCAGGGCATGAAAAGACCGATGAACACGATGCGGCGTATGCAATTTATACCTCCGGCACCACCGGTAATCCCAAAGGCGTACTGCATGAGTATGGTAATATTCGCGAGTGTATGGAATCGATTAACTACAACGGAATGCCGTTTCTTGCCGAGAAAGACAGGGGATCTCTTTTGGCACCAATGAATTTTATTGCTTCTCTCATGGTGATATTTTATGTGCTGTATAATAGCGACCGTAGGCTCTACATAGCGTCTTATTCCACAATTAAAAATCCTCTTCTTTTAAAAAAGATGTTTTTGGAAAAGCGCATCAGCAGTACATTTCTTACTCCTTCATATGTACGGATGATGGGTGGAAAGACAGGGCCGTTTTTAAAGAAACTTATTGTGGGCAGCGAGCCGGCCAATAATTTGTATCTGAATAATGTTGACATTTATAATATCTATGCTATGAGTGAGAGCGGGTTTGCGGTCGGCGTTTTCAAAATTGATAAGCCGTATGCAACCTGCCCGATCGGAAAACCACAGTTTGACCTTGATTGCATACTGATTGATGAGGAGGGAAAGCCCGTACCTGACGGAGAAATCGGCGAGCTCTGTTTCCCAAATCCCTATGTACGCGGGTATATCAATCTGCCGGAGGAAAACGAAAAGGCTTTTATAAATGGTATTTATCACACCGGAGATTTGGCAAAGAAAATGCCGAACGGTAATTTCGTTCTGCTTGGCAGAAGCAACGATATGATTAAGATTAACGGCAACCGCATTGAGCCTGCCGAGATTGAAGCGGCAGTTAAATCGACGCTCGGCATTGACTGGGCGGCGGCAAAGGGATTTGAAAACGACAGGCAATCCTATCTTTGCGTATATTATACTGCCGATATAGAAATCGATGCCGAAAAACTGCGCACAGAGCTTTTAAAGAAGCTGCCCTATTATATGATACCGTCTTATTATGTACATATAGATAGTATTCCTTTAAAACCCAACGGAAAATTTGATCGCAAGGCGCTTCCGGAGCCTGAGCATCAGGATTTTAGCGCACATTTTGCCGAACCAACAAATGATACGGAAAAGGCTTTGTGCAGCGCTTTTGCCAAGGTTCTTAAGCTGGACAGAGTCGGTATTTACGATGATTTTTATGAAATGGGCGGTGATTCGCTGGGTTCCATCGAAGCAATTTTAGAAAGCGGATTGCCCGGTCTGGAGGCGTCTATGATATTCCGCGGCCGTACTGCCGCAAACATTGCAAAGCTGTATTCCGAGGCACATAGCGACGAAGGAGAATCGGTCGATGCGAAAAATGCCGAGTCGATGAAACAGGTACACAGCCTTACCACCGAACAGCTGTATATGTTTGATTATCAGCTTTACACGCCGATGTCCACCATGTATAACCTGTTTACGATGATGAAGTTTGACAAGGATATGTTTGAACTTTCCAAGCTCTCAAAGGCAGTAGAATTAACAATCCATAGCCATCCTGCACTGCTGACAAAGTTTTCTTTTGATGAGGATGGGGAAATTGTACAGTGCTACGACCCATCGCTGATGCCTGAAATAAGAGTGGAAAAAATCAGTGAATTTGATTTAAATATTTTAAAAGATACGCTGGTTCAGCCCTTTAAGATAATAAATTCAAGACTGTTCCGATGCCGTATCTTCGAAACCGAGAAGGCTGCATATCTTTTCTTCGATGTTCATCATACAATATTCGATGGCACATCCTTTAAGGTTTTGATGAACAGTATTGCTCAAGGCTATATGGGAATGCCGGCGCAACCTGACTATTATTACCTTATGTTGAAAAAACGGGAGGAAACAGTGCTTACACCCTTTTATGAGGAAAGCCGCAAGTATTTTGAAGAGCGTTATGACGGTGACGATTGGATAACGTTTCTGCCTGTCGATCATGTAACGAGAGAAAACGAATTTGGACAGCTGCAATGCGAAATGGGAATTGACGGCGCGGAACTCAATGCGATTGAAAAGCACTTTAAGATATCACGAAACGAGTTCTTTATTACCGTTTCGGCTCTTGCTCTTTCGCTGTATGCAGATAAGCCGAATGTCAAACTGTCCTGGATATACAACGGCAGAGAGGATGTTCAGATGATGAGCACGGTGGGACTTTTGTACCGGGATCTGCCGGTTGCCTTCCGCTTTGATAAAAAACAGAGTATCGGCGATATTTTCGCTGATGTACAAAGCCAAGTGCAAAAAGCAATTAAGCATAGCTGTTATCCATATGTAGAGAACAACGCTCAGGTTGTTGAAGACGATGTTACGGCCGTTTTATATCAGCGGGATATCCGGGATGCCGGAGAAATGGATGGAATGGAGATAGAAACCGTGGATATCAGGCAGAACAGAGCCGCGTCGCAAAGTGTTTTAGACATTGAGATATTGGATGGTGCAAATGGCCTGCAGCTGTCGCTTGATTACGCTTCAAGCAGATATGATCAGGCTACGATGGAGCGATTTAAAGAATTATTTGTACGACTCACCGCAGTTTTGGTGCACAGCGACTGTGCGGACGATATTACGGTTGGAAAGCTTCGCAGTGAAGTTCAGAAGAATCATCCTTTCTTTAAAAAACTTGTCGGAGTTTTTTCAAAGAAACCGAAATAAAGCTGACCGTGCGTGTAGTGCCGATCTATTACCATTATGGGGCAAAGCGTTGTTCTCATCAGTATTTTGGAAAAGCAATATTTTTAATTTATATATTTTAAGGAGGAAATATTATGTGGAACAGAAAAGAACTAAAAGAAAAGGGTAAGGCAGCTGTAAAGCGCAATTACTGGAA
>JAEDEG010000187.1 GCA_016293435.1 Clostridia bacterium | reverse complement strand
GTATAAGTAAGGCACTGGGCGGACGCACAAGAGACATTCGCACACTTTATTATTACCAAAGAGCTATTGATAAAGCGGGATATATTCCCGACATAAATCAGTTGCCTCTCGATGCTTACTTCTACGGTCCGGAGGCAGGTGCGTTTATTAATGACCGCCAAACCTCAACACCGGTATTTGCAGGATTTCACGGCGGCTGGACAAACATTCCGCACGATATGCTTGATCTCGGTGAGTTTGTATTCGAATCAAACGGTTTCCCTTGGGCGATGGATCTTGGCAGTGACAACTATGGTCTACCCGATTATTGGAGTACAGGTGGTTACAAGATTTACCGCAAACGTCCTGAAGGCGAGAACTGTATTGTGCTAAATCCCGGAGTTGATTCAGACACATACTACGGTCAGGAGCTGGGTGCCTTTGGTGAGCTCATTGATTTTGAAGGCGGCAAGAAATGGGGTGCAAAAGCAGCTTATGACCTCACTTCCGCATACAAGCGAGATGCATCAAAATACATAAGAGGATATTACTTTGGCGATGGACGCAATACCTTCACCGTTCAAGATGAGTTGTCGCTGCTTGGCGACACCGAGCTTTATTGGTTTATGCATACCAAGGCAAATATTGAAATTATAGACAATACCAAAGCTAAGCTCACAACTCCCGATGGTCTAAATTCTTTGACAGTGGATGTATATTGTGATGTTGCGGATTATGAGCTGAAGGTTATGGATGCAAAACCACTCCCGACGTCTCCCGCGGTTGACGGTCAGAATGCTAACACAGGCATAAGAAAGCTCGCTATATACGCACCGAAAGCAAACGGTGATGTAACAATTTCGGTAAAGCTTTCGCCCGATTCGGGCAACTACGAGTATTCAGGGCTCACGGTATCACCCATATCCGAGTGGGTAATTCCTGATGGTGAGTCGGTATTAACTACAGACAAATCATCTGTATTCATGCTGATAAACGATAATCGTACTTATGATGATACCGCACAGGTAAGCGGCGACAGAAAAACCTTTATGACTTTTGATTTTACAGACCATGAAGCGCAGCTTTATGCAGCTTCCAAAGTGACTGTAAAGGCAAAGGCACAATATAGCAGCGACTTAATTCAAGATATCGCATTTTATGCGATTGATGATGCTTTGGAAAGTGATGTTAAATATGGTTTAACATATAATGACGCTGTATCCAATTCGATTTGGACGGGCGGAACTTTAGTTGCCCAAAGAACTGAGCAAGAAGATATTAAAGATTTGTCTCTCTCTATGGATGCAGAAGCAGTAAAGAGAGCACTTGACAGCGGAAATAACAGCATTTTAGCGCTCAGAGCGGAATTAATTAGCGGATGGAGCCACAATGCACAAATTAATCCTAACACCATAAGTATTGCATTTACATATCCCACAGATTATGTTACAGCATTGGCAGATAATATGCAGTGGTCCGATATTTCCGAACAGGATATTGACTGTATAACACAGAATATTTCTTTGCCTTCAAAATATAAGGGCTGTGATGTAATCTGGAGCTCCGATAATACCAACGCTGTAGAAGCTGATGGAACCGTTCATTGTACATACACTTCGCAAACAGCAATTCTGACAGCAACGCTTAGTGCAAATGGTATTACTGCAGTTAAAAGCTTTAATGTCACAGTTGCGGCAAAAACACTTCTCACATCAAGTGTTACCATGAGCAACGGATGTTTTATTTGCTTTAATTACGGAGATACGTCATTTTCGGATCAAATGCAAGTCGACAGAGACCGCAGGAGCTTTGCTTTGTTTGATTTGACCGGACATGAAGCCGAGCTCTACGGTGCAACAGGCATAAAAATCACAGGCAGCAGAATAACCAACGACTCGTGGGTTCACTTATATAGCTTTAGCATATATGTTCTTGATGAAAGCAAAGAGCAGTATATAACAGATACACTAACCTATAATAACGGCCATAAGTACCTTTGGGGAGGCGGCGATTTGCTGGCTCAGAGAACAGATGATACCGATACCGCAAATTTTGAAATCGATGTAGATAAGGAAGCGCTCATAAAAGCCTTTGAAAGCGGTACAGACGGAATTGTTGCAATAAGAATACAGCCCATTGGAGATACAACGCTCGGCAATACATGGCTTAAAACAGATTTGAAGCTCACATTCACTTATGATGACGAGAGCGAAGCCTATAAAAACTATCTGCAAACACGCGTAAGCAATTTGTTGTGGTCAAGTATTTCAGAGCAGGCTCAGAACCGCGTATATAAAGATATTGTTCTTCCTCAGACTTTGGACGGAAATAGTATACAGTGGACTTCAAGCAATGAGGATATTATCAAATCGACCGGTGAAGTTGTAAACGGCAAAACACTTCAGCCGGTGACTCTAAGCGCAACTGTCAAAGAATATTCCAAAGCTTTTGATTTGATGGTAACACCTGAGTTTTATGTTGACACTCCTGTTGTGGAGGTTACCGAAGAAGCAGCCGATGTTGTGTTTGCTTCATACAATGCTGCCGACACGGCAAAAAATTATTTTGCTATAATTGCAGTGTATGAGGGTGATAAGCTCAAAGCCGTTCAGGTGAAAGATGTTGAAAGTGCTGCCGGCGAGGCTGCGGTTATTCCCCTTACTATGACAGGTGTTAGCAGCGGATGCAGTGTTAAAGCTTTTGCATGGAATAATTTGGGACAGGCAGTGCCGCTTTGCGTTAATGCAAAATAAATAACTAAGGAAATACATCCAAAGTATTTTTTCAGGTATATATGCACAATTCATGTATTGTGTATTTATAAATAAGGAGATTTGCATAATGATTAAAAAACTTATTTCTGTATTTTTGTCGACTGTTATGCTTTTGGGCAAAGTTCCCGTATTTGCAGCCCAACAAAGTGATGTTTGGGTGTCTGACGGATTTGAGTCCTATGCACTTAATGAACAAAATATTAAAAATCTTAAAATTACATCCGGTCTTGATACTCGTGTTATAAGCGAAAACGGCAATAAGCTGCTCTTTTCGAGAGCCGTTGTTGACCCCGTAAAAATCAAAGCCGAAATCAAAAACAGCTCTTCTGTAACCGCTATGAGTGCAAAAATTAAATTTACCGGCGAAGAAGTTTCGGGCAAAATTTTTGATGTAACATGTGGCTCCAATAAGCTTTCATTTCTCAAAGTGAACCTCGACGGGAGCATTACTCTGTATGATAACAGACCTATAAGCGGTGTGTCAAAGGGTAATTGGCATACATACACCGTTGTTGTTGACTGGGATAATTTAAAAACAGATGTATATGTAGACCGGAGATGTGTAATTAAGGATTGGGTTTTGCCGAAAGGATACTCGTTGCCTTCGGCGGTTGAATTTATTCTTGAACCCAACAAAAGCGAGAGTAATATTTATTTGGATGATATAAGAATTTATTCATCGTCAAAACTCCCGTGGAATGTCCAATTCCCACCGGAAGTTAAAAATGACGAAGTTCTCGAATTCAATCCTACAACCGAAATTGATGCATCTGTAACAACATTGCTAAATCTTGATTTTAATGGGGGTGTTGCGGGTGCCTCTGTAACTAATCAGGGCGGAACGATTTCACATCAGGTTGATGATGAGGGAAACGGTGTCATCAGAATGTTTGCCGATGAAAATACAAAAAGTACTTCGTTTTTTGATGTTGTTCCCGATGATATTTCCAATCAGACAAAATACGTTGTAGATTTTAGAATGAGAGTAAACGAGCTTAGCGGACCGGCATCTGCT
>JAEDEG010000186.1 GCA_016293435.1 Clostridia bacterium | reverse complement strand
CGAAGAGCTTACCGGCACTCTGCCATACAGTGCTTTTGCCAGAGCTATTGCGATATTGTATTTGTCAGAGGAGGCATTCTGATTGAATTCGGCTTGCCAGTGATTGTCCTCTATCTCATCACGGTATTTTTTGTATTCATATTCTCTGTTGTCTTTGTTTGTTTTGTATTCATATTCTCTGTTGTCTTTGTTTGTTTTGTATTCCATATCCTCCTTGTCTTTTTGAGTCTTATATGCGAGGTCGTTTTCATCTTTAATTGTATTATATATGATATCGGAATCAACATCATAAATTGATCTGAGGTAATCCATATATTCACTGTCTTTTTTTCCAAAATATTCTCTGTTGGCTTCAAATTCTGCCAAATTATCTCTGTATCTGGAATACTGTGCTTCGTCGAGCTTTGATATTGCGTCAAGCTGCTTGTACAGCCGTTCATATTCATCTGTATATTTTTTGTAGCTTGCTTCATAAAGCTCGGGAATTTTTGCACTGAGCATTGTGTTGTAACGGGTTTGGGCAAGGGCTGCGGCAGACATGGCACTGGTGCTGTTCACACCGCCGCTGCGCAGAGCATTCTGCGACAGTGCACGATCATATGCATCTTCTCCGAGCTTTATGTATAGCTCTTTGTATGTCCGAAACAAAGGGTCGGCTTCGGGATCATACGAAAAGTCTGCCATGTTCGCTATCTTGTTCATAATGTTCTTTTTTTCTGTTTCATACTCCGACTTATAACCATTGGTATTTCGGATTTCGTAGCTTTTGGCAGCGCGGTTGTATTCGCTTCCGTCATCTCCGCCTGTATAGCCGCCAAACTGCTTTCTTATTTCGTTTGCTTTGTCATTTGCCCGTTTCATACCGGCGGCATCACCGATTTGCTGAGCGTTTTGGTATCTCCGTTTTGACTCTATGATACCACTTAGCGCGCTTGGGTCAAGATTCTTGTCATATTCCGACAAATACAAATCCTGATTTTCTGCCAAAAGCTTTTTCTTGTCATAATAGTTTGCCATATTTTTACATCTCCTTATAAAGTTGTAGGGGAGCATAATCTCCCATGATTATACTTCGCTTCCGCGATAAAATTTCAAATTCATACTTTTTAGTTTAAAATCGCCGGTTCCGCAAAATTCCAAATCAAACCAGCTACACCGTTTTATGGGCATACAAAGCTTGTAGCCGCAACCGGCGGCTTCGTCGTTCCGTGCACCGCATACAGCACTAAGACTTGAATCGTCATATATTGCTCTTACGGTAAATGTTGCATCCTTGCCGAGAGAATATCTGATAGAAAGCTGACCAAAGCCCTTTTTTTCAACCTCCTTGTCGTCAACTCTGAGTCTGAACTCCCACCGAACATATCTTTCATATTCATCTTTGGTGTAATCGGTGATCGAAATTACTTCAGATGAGGTAGCAAGATAAACATTGTTTCCGTGTGAACACAAAAATTTGCTGTCCTCAGGAGCATCTTGGATGTGCCACAGCTTCTTTTTAAGATCATACACATAAAGCTGCTTATCGCTGCCGGATTTAGTCAGCAAGTAGTAATGATTTTCGTTTGCGGCAGCACATATCAGTGAATCGGGGATTTCAAGCCCCTCCGATATTTTGATAGGATAATCTCCGCTGTAGGAATATATTCCGTCATATGAACCGAAAACAATTGAGTTTGTGCATGAACATACACACAGTCCGGCCCCCTTTTTGGTGCCGATATGATTTTCGGTATAAAGAGTGTATTCATCGGGTGCATTGCCGTATATTTTGTGAATTACATTCTCTTTGAATGCATATATATAGTTGCCGTACGGTATAATAGCAGTAAAATTGCCCTCCGTTTGTGAAGAAGTATTGTAGCAGGCATAGGGGAGAGTTCCGTATTCATCCACGGTATAGTCGTTCCACTCCGAGGGATCGCTGAGCTTTGAAGTATATATTTCTTTGCCGGCAATGGCCCATATACGGTTGTTGAATGAACAAATGCTGCTAAGCGACGGCATGCCTCTGTCGATGCTGAAGGATTCGATGCGCACATCTCTGTAGCCGCCTGTGTCAATTGAGTTTGAATCAAATATAAGCTCCACAGTCTCCGAAATTGAACCGGAGGCTACAGTGTGCTCAACTGTGGTGCAATCTTTAATTTTGAGCGTTATGCCCTCTCTCATTTTTGCTCTGTATTCCCGGTAGGCGGCATCGTCGTCGGCTCTCTCGGAGTACACCGTCATTTTGAGGGTGATAACATCTCCGCTTTTTAGGTTGGTATCAAAGGATGAATAATAAAAGGTTTTTGTGCCTGATGAGGTATAGCTTATATTTCGGCAGGTAATTTTGTTGTGATCCAGTGATGCCACATAGTCAATGACTGATGAATTTAGAAGCGTTGAGCCGCCTGATTCTGTCAGGAATTTTTCTTTTGCCGATGCTGAGTTAAAGCTTTGTGATACGCATATTTTTGAAAAGCTTCGCGAATTGACATAAAAAATTGTATTGTCGGGTATTATCAATAAACAGTCTGAAAGGGCAGCAAAGCAGCGGTTTGCAGTGTAGTCAGCCGAGGATGTATAAGCGGTATACTCATAATCCACGCCCGAAAAATTCAGAAATATCCGATTTTTGTCGGCGCTGCAGTGAGTATATATGAAGCCGTCAAATACTCCGAGACCGTTGATGATATTTTTGCATCGGCTCAGAACACTGCGCCTTTTTCTTGACGAAAGCGCCGGGTAATCGGCAGATGTCATATTTATACTTTTGTATAAATCACCGGATTTTGCGCTGTCGGTGGTGTTAATACCGCCAAACTGCTTTATGCTTTTTTCTTCAAAGGTTACATTCGATTTCAATGCAGGAAGAAACATACACACACCTCCTCAGTATGATATTGATATATCGCATATCGGCTTGATTTCACGTCTGTGCTTTCGCTGCCAGCTTTGAAGAGTGCTGTTGAAATATGCGGCACTGTTGTTGTACAGCTTGTATTCTTGATTGGACAAATCAATCATGGATATCAGATAATACACATATATATCCGATTCGGTTTCGGGAAGATACATAGTCGGATTTTCTTCGTTTGTAAAGGATAAATCTGCCTCGTCTTTTGAATAAAGAACTGCATATTGCCGGATGTCAGTCTCTATTTTGTTGAGCCAATCTCTTTTTTGAGACTGGGAGTATACATTCGGTTTTATTCTGTCACATTTTGATATTATGTCTGCAGCAGTCATGCTTCACCTCCGCTCAAGGTTTTTATCACCGTTTTGATATTTTCTGTTTTTTTGGACAAAGCTTCAAGATTAAACGAAATTTCCTCTTTGAGATTTTCTATATACATCATAATCTTTGCGCAGTCGTCACTATCGTTATTCAGTGTGGGTTTGCTTGTTTTTAAATACATGTTTTTCTTCACCTCGTCATATTGGCGGCCTTGTATCCGAGCCACCATAAGTCTTTGTCCTTTTCAAAGAGCTTCAGCCAGAGAGCTTTGTCGGTTATTATCCCTCTGTGACCAAGCTCCCACACTATGTCGTTTGTGTTTGAAAGGTGAGGCGTCAGCATAGCAGCATTTTGGGTGTTCATTGCGATTTTTTTGGCAAAATAATATGCGTTTATGTTGTCTGTAAGCTTTTTTTGCCAGAGATCCGGATTTGTCATTAATCCTCTTTGATTTAGCGCATATACAATATCCGCAATTTCTGTAAGCTCTCTTTTTATACCTCCCGCAAGCCTCTTGTTTACCTCATCTGCAATGTATGAGAATTT
>JAEDEG010000185.1 GCA_016293435.1 Clostridia bacterium | reverse complement strand
AGATAATCCTGTGTTGCTTTTTGTATAAGATGGCGCATACGCAGATTATCTATCATTTGACTGCGCCTGATGTCAAGATAACGATAACGGAGACGCAAATCTTCGCGCACATTGTCGCCGTCCTCAATGGAGTATGGCAGCTTTTCTGCCATAGACAACAGCTCGATTTTTTCTGCTGCAAGCTCAACTTTGCCGGTTGCAATTTTGGGATTTATTGTATCGGCTGACCTTTCTCTGATTTTTCCTTTTACACAAATGACAGACTGCATTCTTAATTTTTCGGTTAAGTTAAATTCTTCATCGCTTACCTTTGCGGCATCAATAACAACCTGCAAAACACCTTCACGGTCGCGAAGGTCTAAAAATATAACACCGCCCATATCTCGTTTTGTAATTACCCACCCCGAACATATCTGCTCTGTGCCAATATGACTTGGGCGAATAAGTCCGCAGTATTGTGTCCTTTTCATTACCATTTCCTCCTGATCTTTAAAAATTAGCTATTTATCTACTATTTGTAAAACAGCAAAAGGCGGCACTGCTCACGCTTTTGCCCATAACAATACAAAGCATCTCGATAAAGATACTTCAGCATGTAACAGGGCGATTGCTGTGATCGCTGTGCCACCTGTATTTGTTCTCATTTCCAAGCCTCAATAAAGGCTCTGTCATCTAACGTGTGACGAAACGGCTCACCTACTAAAAAAATTTTTCGGATTGCAGCTCGACAAGTGTTATTCACACAGAATCTACTGCACGGCTCTCACCATCCCGCACTCGCTGTGAGCGATTTTCTGTGTTACTTCTCTTATCTCAAACGCTTTTAAATTTTTAAAATTTAATCCCAAGCAGTAGTATTCATATTATACTCACTTGCAGGCTTTTCATTTCTGTCAAGATATGCCTTTTCGTACAAAGAATCAATTTTGGGATTACCTACCTGCATTTCACAATGCAAATCTGTAAAATCTGCATTTTTTACAAAGTTTTCGGTTTTCTTTTTTTCAGACATAATTACGATTCCTTTTTTATTCTACATCCTGAAGGGCATCAAAGCCTTCTTCACCTGTTCTGACTTTTACAACATTTTCGACATCGTAAACAAATATCTTACCGTCACCTATGTGACCTGTGTAAAGAACCTTTTTGGCAGTTTCGATTACGCTTCTTACCGGAATTTTGCTTACTACTATGTCGACCTGAATTTTTGGAAGAAGATTAGTTTCTAACTCAACACCACGGTAATATTCAGGCTTACCCTTTTGGATACCGCAGCCCAAAACATGAGATACGGTCATACCTGTAATACCAAGCTCGGTCATAGCCTTCTTAAGAGCATCAAATCTGGATTCCTTGCATACGATTTCAATTTTTGTAAACTTAACCGCATCCGGATTATTGTTAAATGAAGGCACCTGCTTAACAGGTATTGCTTCTGCAGGAGGAGTATCGCCCACAACTGCGGGAATATTGTCATATCCTGCATAAGATGTATATCGGTCAACGCTTGGTGCAAAATCTGCATATGAGCTTGGAAGACCGTGTTCGGAAGCATCGAGACCTGCAAGTTCATCATCAACCGATGCACGAAGACCGTGTGCCTTATCAATAATCTTAAATGCTATAATCATCATAACAGCTGCATATGCCGCAACCGTAACAACACCCAGTATCTGAACTGCGAGCAATGAGAAAGAGCCTGTGTAGAAAAGTCCGCCAAGACCTGCAGGAGCATCGGGGTTTGCCAATAGCCCTACAGCAAGTGTTCCCCAAATTCCGTTTGCCATATGCACGCCGACAGCACCAACGGGATCATCAACATGAAGCTTGAGGTCGAGCACTTCGACAACAATAACTACCAGAATACCCGAAACAATTCCGACAGCTGATGCACCTACTGCGTCCATTGCATCACAGCCTGCTGTTATACCCACAAGACCTGCAAGTGATGCGTTTAAACACATTGAAACATCCGGCTTCCCGTTTTTAATCCATGTAAAAATCATTGTTGTACATGTTGCAACTGCCGGAGCAATTGTTGTTGTAAGAAAGATTGAAGCAAGCTCAGATGCCGTTGTTGCCGCAGCGCCGTTAAAGCCGTACCAGCCAAGCCAGAGTATAAATACACCAAGTGCACCCAGTGGGATTGAATGTCCCGGTATAGCATTTACCTTTACTACCTTGCCGGTTTTATCCTTAACATATTTACCAATACGAGGTCCAAGTATTATTGCGCCAACCAAAGCTGCAACGCCGCCAACCATATGAATTGCGCATGAACCTGCATAATCGTGGAAGCCAATTTGGCTGAGCCAGCCTCCTCCCCAAATCCAGTGTGCTTCGATTGGGTAAACTATAAGCGAAATTATCGCAGAATATATACAATATGCAGAAAACTTTGTCCTCTCTGCCATCGAGCCGGAAACAATAGTTGCGGTCGTAGCACAAAATACAAGGTTAAACACAAAGGTTGATGCCCCCGTAAATCCGTTGTCAGGACTTGCAATAAAGTTTTTGAAATTTGCAAACAGATCCATATTTGGCAAACCGATAAGTCCGAATAATGCATCCTCGCCCATCATGAGTGTGTAACCGAGAAGTGAAAACACCACTGTACCAATGCAAAAATCCATCAAATTTTTCATTATGATGTTTCCTGCATTTTTTGCTCTGGTAAAGCCCGTTTCAACCATTGCAAAACCTGCCTGCATCCAGAATACTAAAGCTGCTCCTATCAAATACCAAAATTCTACTGTCATAATACATCAGCTCCTTCCTTTATGTGTTGTAAACCATGGAGATTTTGGCTTTTATCTGATGCTAAAGAGCAATTCGCCATAAGTCGGGAACGGCCAGAAGTCTTTTGCCGTTACAACCTCGGCTTCATCACATGACGCTCTCAGTTCGCTCATCTTAGGAAGAATTTTATCTCTTATCATATAGCCTTCGTCTATAACGCTTTCACTATCCGTAAGATGCGTTAACTCTGCAGATAGTGCTTTGCAGCTTTCAAAAATCTGATTTGTGAGTACCGAAAGCTTTGTTACAAGCTCTGTTTCATATGCGCAAACAGCAGTTGATACAAGAGATTTTTTGGCATTTGCCGACACAGCAAGATGAGATGCATAATTTTCGATTGAAGGAAGAATTTCCTTGTTTACTATTTCAACCATTGTATTTGCTTCAATAACAACTGTTTTGCAATAGTTTTCAAGTGTGATTTCGCATCTTGACTTAAGCTCTGCATAAGAGAATACCTTATGAGATGTAAGCATATCCACATTCTTTTTGTCGAGCAGATGAGGAATTGCATCGGGTGTTGTGCGAAGATTCATAAGACCGCGCTTTTGGGTAGCTTCCTTAATCCATTCATCGTCATAGCCGTTGCCGTTAAATATAATACGCTTATGGTCTTTTATTGTCTTTCTAATCATTTCGTGAAGTGCAGTTTCAAAATCATCTGCATTCTCAAGCCTGTCGGCATAAATTTTCAGGCTTTCTGCAACTGCGCTATTGAGCATAATGTTTGCACAAGCAATACTGTTTGATGAGCCAAGCATACGAAATTCAAACTTGTTGCCTGTAAATGCAAACGGTGATGTTCTGTTTCTGTCGGTTGTATCACGGTTGAATTTTGGCAAAACGTCTACGCCGAGCTTCATCTGTGTTTTTTCAGCACCCTTGTAGGGCGTATCTGTTTCAATTGCAGTGAGCACTGCATTTAATTCATCACCGAGGAACATTGAAACAACTGCCGGAGGAGCCTCGTTTGCTCCGAGTCTGTGGTCATTTC
>JAEDEG010000184.1 GCA_016293435.1 Clostridia bacterium | reverse complement strand
GTGGTGATTTATATGACATTGCAAGACCTTGCCAAGCTTACAAATTTTTCGGTTTCTACCATATCCAAGGCATTCAACAATGCCGACGATGTAAGCAGCGAGACCAAAAAGCAGATATATGCCGCCGCCAAAAAGTACGGTATTTTCGGTAAATATTACAAGGGTAAATATTATAAAAAAATAATAGCTATAATATGCCCCGAATTTCGCAGCAATTACTACATATCCTATGTTGAAAAGCTCAAAAATCTAATTGAAGAAAATTCGGGCATTGCCATAATTTCGAGCTTTGATTTCAAGGCCGAAAAAATGGAAGAAATTATTGAGTATTATTCCTCTTATCTGGGAGTTGACGGCATATTTATTTTTCACATGTTTACCCAGCTCAAAAAAGGCTACGACAAGCCCATAGTTTCTCTTTTGTCTGCTCCGTCAGATGAGATATCCGTTGACTCAGTGTGTGTAGACAGCACAGATGCGGTGTGCGAGGCTGTGGCGCATCTAAGGGCTTTGGGTCATTGCAAAATCGGCTTTGCCGGCGAAACCCTTACCTCCCTCAGAGAAAAAGAATTTGTACAAGCTGCTCTCAAAAACGGCTACCTCAAAAGTGATTTGCAGATTATATCCAGTGACCTGCGTTTTGAAGAGGCAGGTGTTGATATTGCTAAAAAGTTTATAAAGTCGGGCGATATTCCCACTGCTGCAATCTGCGCATACGACAGCATTGCATTGGGCTTTATAAAGGGAATGAGCATGGAGGGCTACCGCGTACCCGAAGATATTTCGGTCATTGGTATGGATAACATAAGCACCTGCGAATATATGAGCAAGGCACTCACAACCATAGATTCGGAATGTGATGAGGTTTGCCGCATTGCTATGGATATTATGAAAAAAAAGCTGGATAATGAATACTATTCTCTCAGTCATAAAATTACGGTTTGCAGTAAGCTCATATTGAGAGATACTACCTCTCCTGCCAAAAGGTGAGATATATAACAGATAAGATAAAAGGTGATAGATTTGAAATATAAGGTAATAGACGTACACACCCATATATGGCCGCCCAAGCTTGCCGCCAGAGCGGTGGAGCATGTGGGCACTTACTATAATTACAAAATGAACGGCAAGGGCACCTTGGAGGATCTAAAGCAGAGCGCCGCAGATGCCGGTGTCGAAAAATTTGTCATACATTCCTCCGCACTGAAAGCGTCTCAGGTAGAGAATATCAACAACGATACCGCTTTGCACATCACCGACGATATTGCGGGCTTTGGCACCCTACACCCCGAATACGGCGAATTTGAAAAGGAGATTGACCGAATAATCAGCCTGGGTCTAAAGGGCATTAAGCTGCATCCCGATTTTCAGTTTTTTAATATTGATGACAAAAGAATGTATCCTGCCTACGAGATTATCCGCGACCGCAAGCTTCCTATTTTGTTTCATATGGGTGATGAAAACTATGACTATTCTTCGGCTCATCGTTTGGTCAAGGTTATGAACGACTTTCCGGGGCTTGTAGTTATAGCCGCTCATCTTGGAGGTCACCTCAAGTGGGACGAGGCAGCAGAGCTCTTATACGGCAAGGATTTGTATATGGATTCTTCAAGTACGGCGCGCAAGCTTTCGCCCGAGCAGATAAAAAAGATAATCAGACGTCACGGCGCCGACAGAATACTTTTTGGTACCGATTATCCCATAGAGCGTCATACCAAGGCTTTGGAGGATTTTATGAAAATCGGACTCACCGACGAAGAAAACGAAAAAATTCTCTACACCAATGCATATAATCTGATATTTAAAAGAGGCTGATTATGAGAGGCATATATATACACATACCTTTTTGCAGACAAAAATGTAACTACTGCGATTTTTGCTCATATCCGTCTCTCCTTGCACGTCAGGACGAATATTGTGAGGCTCTGTGCCGTGAGGCAGAGAGCTGTTTTTCTCATGGTATAAAAATTGATACGATTTATTTTGGAGGCGGCACGCCGTCTCTTTTTTCTGTACAAAATCTTTCGCGTGTTTTGCATGCTCTGTCCAAAAGCTTTGATATATCTGTCAATGCCGAAATTACACTTGAGGCAAACCCCTGCACAGTCACCGACCAAACGGCGCAGCTTTATCGCTCTGTTGGATTTAACCGCATAAGCCTCGGTGCCCAGAGCTTTGTCGATTCGGAGCTTAAAGCTCTGGGCAGACTTCACACAAGACGCGACACCGAAACGGCCTTTTGTGCTTTGCGCAAGGCAGGCTTTGAAAATATAAGCCTCGACCTTATGTATGCTTTGCCGACTCAGACAATAAAATCTTTAGATGCTTCTGTCAATAGGGCAATAGAGCTTTCCCCCGAGCACATATCCTGCTACGGACTCAAAATAGAGGAGGGAACACCCTTTTATGATATGCTCACATCAGGAAGGATATCCGAAAAATCAGAGGATGAATATGCCGATATGTATGATTATATATCACACACCCTGCCGGAGGCCGGCTACAGTCAGTATGAGCTATCCAATTTTTCAAAAAAAGTCTTTGAATCCCGCCATAACCTAAAATACTGGACAGCCGGCGAATATATAGGTCTGGGTGCCGCCGCCGCTTCGTATTATAAAGGCAAACGCTATACACATTCGTCCGATTTTGACGAATATATTTCATCATTTAAAAATTCGGAATTTTGCACTCTTTCGGCAGATGAAATGATGAGTGAGTTTATGTTTTTGTCTCTCAGACTCACATCAATCGGTGCGTCAAAGGCAGAATTTGAGCAAAGGTTTGCTCGAAGCATTGAAGACGTTTTTGCCGATGCTGTATCAAAACATCTGAAGCTGGGCACTATTTTGGATATGGGAGACAGGTATGTGCTCGCGCCAAAAGCGTATTTTATATCAAACTCCGTCCTTTGTGATTTCGTTTGATTGTATATTTTTGATAAAAATGCATAGCCCTATTGACAAAAATGGAAAATAGTGATATCTTATATTTAGCACTCAAGAAGATAGAGTGCTAAAAACAAAATTAACTGTATTAATTGTGCGTTGTTTTATTGGGAGGTGATAATATGGAGCTTAGTGACAGAAAGAAAAAGATTCTTCATGCAATAATAGATGACTATATTGCATCGGCAGAGCCGGTCGGCTCGTCTCATATTCTCAAAAATCATGACCTCGGTGTAAGCTCTGCCACCATCCGCAACGAAATGGCATCCTTAGAAGAAGCGGGCTATCTCGAAAAGCCGCACACCTCTGCGGGCAGAGTTCCGTCATATCTCGGCTACAGAGTGTATGTAGACCATCTCATGAAGGAATATCGTCTGAGCATTTCGGAGATAAATCAGATTACAATGGCACTGCGTCACAAATATGTTGAGCTTCGCCGTGTTATGGAAAGTATATCCGATATAATGTCAATGCTTACCGACTATACTGCAATTTACACCACACCGTCATACAGCGGTATTACGGTTACCGATATAAAGCTTATTCCAATTGATGCAAAAAGCTTTGTTGCAATTGTGGTGTCAGACTCCGGCGTTGTCAAAAACACAATCGTGCGCACCAGGCACGAATATGAAAACTCCGTTTTAGAAAAGCTCTCCAACTATTTGAGCTACAGGTTTTCGGGCTGTGACACCGCCAAATTTGCTCCCGATATCCTCGCAAAAGAAAAGGCTATCATTCCTGTTGATGATGAGCTCATAGATCCGGTGTTTGAATTTTTGAGTGATATGGCATCCGATTGTGAAAATGTGGATGTTGTGATGAACGGCACCACCAATATTTTTAAGCA
>JAEDEG010000044.1 GCA_016293435.1 Clostridia bacterium | reverse complement strand
TCATTGTTTTGTACCTCTCTTTCTTACATTATTATTATATCATAAATCTTTTAATTTGTCAATAGATTTTTGCAAATTCTCGAAAAAAGTTTTGCGGCAACCCGCTCCCGCGCATGGTTAGCCTAGGGTAATTCGCCCCGGGGCCCCGCTGGCAAAATTTACCAAATCAAAAGCCACGATTATTTTCGTGGCTCTGATAGTACAACCCTATATTTTTTATCATTGTAAAATAAATGGATTTCACGTTCTACATTGTCAATTTCGACTTTTGCGATAGAGGATAAGGCGGTTACAATTTCGGCAATGAGTTTTTCCTTGTCAGGATTTTTCTTGCGTTCCCGCACTTGTACTTTTCCCGCTGGGTCAACTACGCGCCGACCCGCCGACCGCATAGCCTTTGATGCTTTTTCTTTTTCTTTTGTTAGCGGGAATGGGTTCCCGCCTTTGTCTATTTCGGCGTCTTTGGCAATTATATCCATCGCTTCCGCTCGTGTGCAATCAAGGGTTGCCATTAAAAATGCTATTCGCTTTTCGTCCATTGTTACCCCCTTTTGTGGGGGACAAGGATTTTACTCCTTGTCCTTTTTGTCAATCGTTACCGCATTGTCTGCAAAATAGGTTTTTCTGCCGACAACCGCACGCTGAATTTTGCCGTCCTTGGCAAGTGCATTGCAAAGGGCTGATACCTTCTGATTGGAAAAATCTGCAAAACCGTCAACCTCTTTGATAAGGTCTGTCACTGTCTTGGCGACCGCTACATTCGCAAGGTACGCAACAATAGCGGTCTTGTGGTCTGCGTTTGCAATCTGCGTTGCGGTAGGCTTGCGCTCTGCTGAATTGCGGTTGTCGAGCAGTTCAATTTCGTGGTCACAGAAGTCAATCAGGTCAGGTCTGTTTGCATTGGCAAGAAGTTCCTTGATTGCCTCATAGTTCATTTTCTTTGTGGGTTTCTTGTTCGTCATATTGAACACCGTCCTTTATAAAATTTTTTTTCGTCAAGTGGTTTTCCCCTTTGACACTTATATTATATCACACTCCGCTCGATTTGTCAATACCTTTTTGAAAATTTCTTAAAAAATTTTTCAATTCAGACGAAAGGCTTGACAAGTCTTGCTCAGGGATTTTTTAGTGTTTGGCTTTCCCTCTTGACATTATTATTCTACCACAAGTCAAGCAAAAAGTCAATAGGAAAAATGAAAAAAGTTTTCGTCAAGTTGCACAAAGATTTTATCGTTGCCGGAGCGGGATTTGTGCACAATCAACAAAAGCTCGATCATTAAAATTATAGGAAAATGGTCACATTGTCATTTGTTGCCGGCATTGACAAAAAAAGTTGGTATTGCCAAATTTTGGCAAAATTAAGGAGTTTGCGGCCGCCGCCGGAATTTACCAATCTAGCCCCGGGGCGCGCTACCAGTGGTTGCCGCCACTGGTAGTTGTTGGGTTAATTGCAAATGATTTTCCAAAGATAGTCAAAAACGACTGTATCAGCATCGCGCCCCATAGAATTAATCATTACAATTACAAGTCCTTCTTGCTGATTTACTGAAAGATTCGCGTGAGGATAAAGTTCCAAAATTGCGTCGTTCAATGCAACTTCGTCAATGTCATATCCTTTCATTGCCTGCATAATTCTGTAATTGCTGATTGGTGTAATTATTTTCATTATAGACGCATAGATTATATTATCTTTGTCAAAAACAATGATGTTGATATTGCTATTTAATGCCTGTAATACTTCATCGGCTTTTTTAATGTTCTCGCGAATAAGTGCATATTTATCATAAGGACGTAAAATGATATCTCCATCCTCTGTGCAATAGATTTTAAGGGCATCACCGTTTTTGATTTTCGCTTGTATGCAAATACTTTTCGGAATGGTTATTCGATTTAAGTCATCAAGTCTACGGATTACACCGCCTGTGCAAATTTCGTTTGTTATCATTTGTTTGTTCCTCTCTTTCTTTGGTACTATTATTATAGCACAAAAATGCGTATTTGTCAATAGGCTTTTGAAAAATAATTTAAAAAATTTCTGGCAAAATCTGGGGGCGGGCGCCCGGGCAAGTGCGCGCCGAACACTTGTTCGTTTTTAGAATAAAAAAGAAAGGGCATTTGCCCTTCCATTTTTTACATTCCAAGGAAATCCTTGATTGCTGCAACAATTCCCTTTGCTATTGCCGAAGCTACCTCGTTTTTGTCAACTTCTTCCTTGACTTCGGTTTCTTCTTCTTCTTCGTCCTTGTCCTCGTCCATCAAGGGGCAATCATCGCAATCCTCTTCCGTACAAATTTCCCAGTCGGTATCTTCTTCACATTCATAATTGCTATCGTAATTTCCATAGCTGTCGATAATGTCATAATCGCAATCATTGCAGTCGTCGTTTGAATACTCGCTATCGTACTCTTTTTCAAACTCATCTTTGTCTCCGCCGTAGCATACGGAGAATGTAATTCCTGCGGCAATCTGTCTCTTCATTTCCGCAAGTCCTTTTTCAAGGTCTTCGATTGAATTACCTGTAAGAATGTATCTTGCGTCTCCTGTGTTGTGTCCCATTACCATTTTTGTTTACCTCGTTCTTTCTTTGTTTGTATACTTATTATAGCACATTTTTTTTAATTTGTCAAGTATTTTTGTAAAAATTTTTTTATTTTTTTTTATTTGGTAACCGCTGGGATTGAAAACTCCCAACGATTACCACCCTCACGATTACAATAATCAAAATAATGTTGATTTTTTGTAAACGGCTTGTGCGCTTTAAGGCAAGCAAGGAAAATTGCCATTTCGATTTTGCTATCTTCAAGTGCGGTGTGCTCTTCGGCATACTCTGTATTATTTGTTAAAAATGCGTAAAAACTTTCTGCGCTTGTTGCTATTGATTTTTTAGATTTTGAAAAATAATTATTTTTCCGACAAAAGTCAATATACGATTTTCTTTTTGCGTAAATCTGACAAGCCATCAAGAAAATATCAATAAATTCTCTGTCTTTCAAAAGGTCTCTGCATTTTGTCTTGCAATAGTCAAAGCCTGTGTTAAATGCCATTACATAGCGCACATTATAATAATTGCATAGGCTATTGATAATAGCAAGTGCTTGTTCCTCTGTGGGGATTACGACTGCCGTGCCATTGTTGCGCATTTCCTCGTATAGATGAAAATTCTTTTTTGCGTAGTCGTCTTTTTCAATTTCAGAATACATTTCGTCAATAATGAAATTGAAACAAGTCTTGATTGCGCCTGTGCGGTCGTGGATAATACCGCCGATGTGGTAAAAACCTTTTGGCTTGTTGATACCGCCTACTGTTTCCGTATCAAGGGTAAGATAATAATTTTTATTCATTTTTAGTCTCTCTTTCTGCCATGGGTTTCATTCCCCTGCTGACATTATTATTATACCACAATGGGGGCGGTTTGTCAATACTTTTTTGAAAAATAATTAAAAAATTTTTGCGGGGACGCGGGTAGTTAGCGCACGCTAACTGGGGCCCGGGCGCACTGAACATTTGTTCATTTTGTCGTAAAAATAAAAAGGGAATTATTTCCCTTTTTATTCTTTAATGGTCACAGTGGCAAACACTGGTACAACAGGCTCATCATCATCAATAAAATACTGTACACCATCTTCAAGGTCAACTGCGTTTGTTTCGTAATTTTCAACCATTTTCATAAGTATCATGTTGTCATGAAGTTCAAAAACCGCGCCTGCTTTAATATTATTAAATGCGATATAGTTTTTCTTTTTTCTTTCTCTGTTAATTTCCATAGCAAATCCTCACTTTCTTTATTTACATTCTTATTATATCATAATTTTATTTATTTGTCAATAGTTTTTCATTCATCAAGATGTACAAAAATTCTTGCTGGAGCGGGCTTTTAATTGTATAATTTGCACAAGTGCCCCCGGGGCGCGCCACCGTTAGTTGCGGCAACTAACAGTGGCATTTTGCTACAAAAGAGAGATTAAAAATTAGTATATAGGAAATCCTGATAATCTTTTTTGAAATTTATTGCATTTTTGTCTGTTACTTCTTGATTATATATTGCAAGGTATTGCTTGATTTGACCTGTTATTATATTTATCTCGCAAGTAATATAACTTTTTGCAAGTTCGGCTTTACGGCGAATAAATACGACAATTGTTTCGTTTTTTAGCACTTTCGGAAAATAGGATGTATACACACAATTGTGTTGGCTATCTGCCTCTTTTTTGAAATCCTCTCTACAAGTGGGAAGTATGACCTCAAAATCGTTGTTTTCAAAAGAAATTTTATTAGCATAGCGCAAATAAAAATCTTTCAATGTATTGTTTTCTATCGTTGTTTGCTCGATTTTGTAAGTTTTTGATAATGCTATAAACTGTTTGAAAAAGTCTGATTTTTCATAAGGCTTTTTGAGATAATCACACATACGGAAATAATCTGTCAAAGTATTTGTAATATCTACATAGATAACATTTTTTTGCAAGCCTTCTATCTCTTTCATTTCTCCTCTGACATAAGAATCCCAAAGTCCGTGAGCTAAAAAGTATGCTACAAAAGAAAGTTTGTCCTTAGAAAATGTTTTATAATACTTGCGGAAATAATCATAATAGAGACTGTCGGGGGAACAATAATTTTTTATAATTTTTGCAGTATCTTCCTGCTGAATTTCATATAAAATACCTTGGAGTGTGCTATTAGGAGAATCTTTATGGCGTTTGGCTATACGCGCCATATTTTTTTCAATTACCGCGTAATCCGTGGGAAGTGTGGTAATATACATACCGATTGCTGAAAGTTTGTCAATTATGCGCAATTGATAAAAATTATATTCTTTATTACCTCTCATATAGAAATAAAAAATAATATTGCTAAGATGGCAATTATTCATATCTTTTTCACCCGCCCAACGCTTTCTCATAAGGTTTGTACACGCATTGATGAATTTCGGGGGAAGCGATTTATTTTTGCGGTTGGTGCGGTTGTTTGTAATAATGCCATTGTTGATATCAATTGAATAATTGTAATTGTTTTCATTGTCCGTATAAGTGATAATGCCTTTGTCGAACGTGATAGTTGCCATAATTTTTTTCTCTCTTTCTTTTTTGTGGTGGGGGTTTATTGCCCTCCCTTATTTACATTCATATTATATCACACTTTCCCGCACTTGTCAATAGGTTTGTGAAAAATAATTTATTTTTTTTATGCCACCGGCGGTTGCCTGCGCCCGGGCCTTACCAGTCGCCGCAAGAAAAAAATCCCCCCGCCAAGAGAGAAGAGCGAGGGGTGGGAGTTAGCGATATTATTTATTTTCCTTTTTTATCTTATTAAGAATTTCAAAAATTCTATCTTCGCAATATGCGTTGCCATTCCATTCAAGGCGGTTGTTGCTTTCATCATCAAATAATATACCGTTTTTGTCGGTGGCTACTGTACTTTTTGGTGTGCCATATGTAACTATATGAATTTCGTCGAATGACACAGAGGGGAGATGCTGATTGAGCCACGCATTTTTTGCTTTTGTGACCTTGCGGTCATATTCAGCGGTGGAGCATTTTGACAGCCACGATATAACACCTACTTTGTGCCCTTGCTTTTGGAGTGTGCGGATAAGTCTTGCAAGGCGTGACATATTAACAAGGGGTTTTGCGGTTGCATAAGGCGTGGGGTCGTATGCGCGCAACTGTGCCAGCCAAGTAGGGTTTGCATACAAATTACATATAGTGCCATCCATATCGAAGTAAATTGTCATTTTTGTGTTCCTCTCTTTCTTTACATTCATATTATATCATATCGGGAATGATTTGTCAAGGAGTTTTGCGAAAAAATTTTCAAAAAATTTTGTTGGAGTTAAGTGCGGTTTCGGGTGGTCGGGCATTGCGCCCATTGCGGGCGGGCGATTTTTCACGCCCGCATAGCAAGCCACGCAAGCATTGCTTTTGTTTCTCTCGGAAAACGGACTTTATACTTTCCGCCGTTGCGTGCGCTATCCTGTTCAAATTTGCCGAATGTATAAAGGAATGTGCGGAACTCGGTTTCATTCATTATATACGCCGTGCCCTGCTCGGTAACATATGCCCATACTTTCGACGCCGTGCGCTCGAAGTATTCCTCAATCTGTCCGCTGAAAGTGGTTGACTTCATCATATGACCGCTTGCAAGAGTGAAGCGTGATGACTTTATGGACATATGCCATTCGGGATAGTCGCTACCTTTATCAAAGGGGACGCTATCGTGTGCGCGTATCTGTCCGCATATGGTATATATAAGATTTTGCTCCGCGCGCGCGCCCGCGTTCGTGTATGTGCTTATGTTCTTTGTCTGGATGGTAGTCATGGTGTGTGCCTCTCTTTCTGTCCCTCTTTCAGGGTACACCTTATTATACCACATACACGGGCGTTTGTCAATAAAAAATGCGAAAAAAAATTGCATAAAATTATGGCGATGTTTTTGTGCATAATGACGAAAGCAAAAGCGTGGCAATTCTGGGAATTTGAACAAATTGTAAATTTTTTGTGAATAAATTGTTAAAAAATTGTGAACAAATTATGAATGCCAAACTCGGCGCGTGACGTCCCACCACGCGCCGCTCAAATTACAACCAGTAATTGGAAGTACCGCCATATAAAGAAGCGCCCGCAAGTGAAAGATAAAACTTGCGGGCGATTTGGTTGACTATTAAGCCAGCCAAATCAGTGCCATATTATTCCATTTTAATATATTTTGTTGATTGCATGCTTTGCCAAGGGCAACTGCTTCGCGCTTTGTTGCTATGTGCTTTGAATAGTCTATATAATATATACCGCCTGAATACCATACGCCGCAAGTGCCGCCGCAAGCCTTTACTATGGATATCGTCTCTTCTGCTGTTGTTACTTCTATGCCGTGCGTGGCTACCTGATACCCGCTTTTGTAAGTTATGCGGTTGCCCTTTTTCAAGGTCAAGCCCTCATTGTCTTTAAGTTTGCGGATTGTGCGAATGTTAATCATTTTGTTTTCCTCTCTTGTTCTCTCTCTTTCTGTATCTATTATATCACACTCCGGGCAATTTGTCAATAGTTTTTTCAAAATTTTTTTAATTTTTTTTCGGGATTTTTTGCCCGGGCTCTTGTTGCGCGTTGACCGGAGAAAAATTCCTGAATTACCAAAATTTGGTAAAATTTCGGGCGCCGGCGTTCGTCCTCGGAGAAAAAGAAAAAGCCCTGCGGTGGGCTTAGTCTGTGATTGCTGTTCCGTTGTGATACACAAGCACGGTTTTTCCGTCTATACTGTCGGTCATTTCAACGCCTGTGTACTTGTGGAATACGAACAAGCGAAGGAAGGCGGTAAAGCGGAAGGCGCGAATTGTGCGGCGTGCCTCTAAGCCGTAGCGGCTCGCGGTGTTGTTTTCTATGCGGTTGATAAGTTTTTCAAGTTTGTTCATTGTGTTGTTCTCTCTTTCCTTTTTTGTACTTTTATTATATCACATTCCGGCGGTTTTGTCAAGGGGGTTTTTGAAATTTTTTTTTGCTCGGGGGGGCTGGTTTATTTCATCCAGCCCGCCCACGAATTGACTATTTCAACGATGCTTTTCTTTCGGTTTGTTCCTGCCATTGTTACGGCGATGTTTGTTCCTTTTTCCATTGCGTATGCGTACCAATCTGTTTTCCCGAATTTGCATACATAGAAGTCATACTTTTCATTTTCGGCGATTTTGGTCATTTTGGATAAATCTTTTTCAATTCTCATGTGTTCAATCTCTCTTTCTCGGGGCTTTTGTTCTCCCCTCTTTCTGTATCTATTATATCACAAGTATCCTGATTTGTCAATAGTTTTTTCAAAAAAAAAATAAAAATTTTTTTACCTTTTCGGGACTGATTGCCGGGCTTCCTTTTCTTGCTCTTATTTCCAAAAATTGTTTGAATTACCAAAATCTGGTAAAAATTCGGGGCTTGGCGCCCGTGCGCGGCAATCGCCTTGAAGGCTCGCCTGCTCTAGAACAAGAACGCGCGGAAGTCGCTTTTCCGCACGTCCTTTTTATTACTCCGGCTTTTGTTTTTATCTTTTTATTTCGTCAAGCAATCGGCTCACGTTTTTACTGTCAAGTATTGTTCCCTCTTCATTTTTTTTACATTCCAAGGCTATCTTTGATTGCCGCAACGATTCCCTTTGCCACTGCCTTTGCCATTTCCGTAATCACATTGTCTTTGTCAGTTTCTTCCTTGATTTCGGTTTCTTCTTCTTCGGCATTGACCGCTTCCTTTATCCATTCAACGCATTGCTCATAGTGTCCAGTGAAAACTGTTTCATTGTCGGGGCAATCGTCGGGGGTTTCATGGCGCACTTCATGCGTACCATTCTTAAATCTTATCCAGTAGTGTTCATTGCCGATGTAAGTATCCATTCTAAAATCCATGTTCTTTACCTCTCTTTACTCGGGGACTCTCTGTCCCTCTTTCTGTATACATTATATCATAGTTCCGGCAATTTGTCAATACCTTTTTGAAAAAAAAAATAAAAAAATTTTTTATTCGCATTCAGGAAAAATAAAAGGCGGTTTTGTCCGCCTTTTAATTCGTTCCGTAGTTCCACCAGCAGTCGTCCGAATACTCTTCATTCAATCGAATGTTTGTGTAGTTGTATTCATCAAGTCGCAACTCTTTTCTTCTCTTCGGGTCTGTTGTTGTTTCCTTCAAAATCTCTTCGGCTCTTGCTTTGTCGCTTCCCGCAAGGCAAATCAAAAAATCTCCCCTGCCTTCAATCGTTCCAACTACTGTGTATTCAATCTTTCTTTCTTTCATTGTGCTTTACCTCTCTCTCTTTTACTTGGGGGCTTTCCCTCTCCCCATTATTATTGTATCATAGTTCGGGGAATTTGTCAATAGGTTTTTGAAAAAACATAAAAATTTTTTCAAAAAATTTTTTTAGCGCTCACAGCCGGAGAGTGCTAACTAATTGCCGGAACATTGTAATCGAGTAAATAGGCTGGGAGAAAATGGTAATTACGGGAAATGTGAACAAATTATGAACGAAGTGTGAACGAATTGTAAATTTTCTGTGAACAAAAAATAAAATGAAATTCCGTTCGTGACACCCCATCACGAACGGGTGATAAGCTAGGTAGTGGGGTATTTTACATAGTAGTCGCTTTAGTTTTAAAACACGTGACAGTAGACATAGCTAGGTAGGGGGGTGTATAATGGGATAAAAAATATTATACTGTATGATTTGATTTGGTCTGCTCACAACTCTTACCAAGTCTATTTTTCAATTCCATTTAACGGCCCAACTTCTTTCATTTTTTCAAAAATTTTTCTTGACTTTTCAAAAATTTTTTAGTATAATACTTATATACGAATGGGGGTATTTGTACTGATGAAATTAGACTATACAATCACCGATCCAAAATAGAGAAATGAACTAGTGAAACAAATATTAGCTGAAACTCCTGATCCTTCACCAGCTTATTTGGAATCGCTAGGTAATTATCTTGTTTTATGTTTGGAAAAGGAAGAAAAAAGACAAAAGAAAATCATCACCGAAAATCGCTTAGCCACCATTAATCGTCGTGAAACCTCCTATGAAGGTCTAGTCGCTCAATTAGAAAATGGAGAAGATGGACTATATAATTTAATTAACGAAAATAATAAACAAACAATATTTAAGCCTAAAATAACAATTACATAGCAAGACATAGAAATGATACCGTATATGAAACAATTGCGCGAATCGATACATTTTTTAGAAGATTCATTAAAACGAGCTAATGGTCGCGATGCATATATAATTAAAAAAACTATCATTGATTTGCGGAAAGAGCAATATATATTAAAAGATGCTTATACGATGCCAGTTAATGTATCAAGCACACGATCTATGCGGGGATATATACATTTTGATGACAAAACCCATACCTTTGATCCTGATAGTGGACGCCCCATAGTTGAGGGATTTTCCTTGATGGACCCTAGGGTATGTTCCGCAATTTTATGTAATTATTCCGATTTAAAAGAATATAGTTGGGATAAATTATCAGAAGATACTTATTATCTTATGGAAGATTTTGATAATATTTCATCTAAAGCACTTGCGGCAAACGACCTCTATGCGCGCATAGTCGAGCTCAAGATAGATGGAAAGACAAATATATATATTCAACAAGCAATACAAGAAGAATTTGGTATTAAACATAGTTTAGAATATATATCTAGTTTATGGCGAAATAAAATTCCTAAACTAATAGCAATGGAAGCTGAAAATCAATTTTTAGATTATTATTATTTAAACGTAAAAAAAGGTAAATATAAACGTTGTTCTTGCTGCGGCGAAATTAAATTGGCACATAATAATTATTTTACTAAAAATAAAACCGCAAAAGATGGATATTATAGTATTTGTAAAAAATGTAGAAATGCCAAGGCCAGATCAAAAAAATCATAATACTCTTAAAATAAAATAAAACAAAGAAAGGAGAGATATTATGGTAGATAAAAGTCAATCATTAGTATGCGCTAAATGTCATAAAGTACTTAAAGCACATGATTTTTATAAATCTAATGATTTAGAGCATTACCCATTAGGTAAAATAGATATTTGTAAATAGTGCTTAACAATGCATGTTGATAACTGGGATCCTTCTACCTTCTTACCAATTTTAGAGTAGCTAGATGTTCCTTGGATTCCCGATGAATGGAATAAATTATTAGCCACTTATGGTCGAGATCGATCTAAAATGAATGGTACTAGTATTCTTGGTCGATATATGGCAAAGATGGCCTTAAAGCAATGGAAAGATTATCGTTGGAAAGATAATGATTTTTTGCGGGAATAGGCTGAAAATAAAATTCGTACTACTATGGAAGCCCAAGGATTTGGGGCCGCTGAAATCGCTACATAGATTGAACGTGGAACCTTTCCAATGCCTGATAAACCTATGGCGCCTCCAGACTTTGCGGACGACCCTGAAGCTTACTATGGCTAGAACACGTAGGCACAATAGCCATCTGCCGCAAATGCCAATGATTATCCTGAGGAAGAATACGATTTAACCGATGAAGATAAAACGTATTTATGCCTTAAATGGGGTCGAAGTTATAATGTATCTGAATGGGTGCGGCTTGAAAATTTATATAAACAAATGATGGAATCTTACACAATAGAAACCGCGAGCCATGAAGATACATTAAAATTAATGTGTAAAACTTCATTAAAAGCTAATTAGCTATTGGATATGAATGACGTTGAAGGCGCTTAGAAAATGCTTAAAATGTATGATACGCTATTAAAAGCGGGAAAATTTTCAGCGGCCTAGGTAAAAGATACTGATGGCGAATTTATTACTTCAGTTAGTGAGCTTGTAGCTATTTGCGAAAGCGAAGGATTTATTCCCCGATATTATATTACACAACCTAATGATAAGGTTGACGAAACAATAGCCGATATTCAAGGATATCTTAAAACACTAGTAACTGAAGAAATGAATCTAGGCAATCTTATTGATACCGCTATTCAACAAATGCAACAAGCTGAAAAAGAAGATGCGGAAGAGCCTATTGTTGGTAATGATGATGATGTTGATGAAGTAAATGATGAAGATATCGCTGAATTCCTTGACTTTAAGTCTGCGGCTGACGTTGAAGCTGCGCTAAGCGAGGAGGATGAGGAATAATGGCTTTATCCGATATTTTAAATTTAAGTAAGAAAAAACGTGAAATTGAATTAACAGAAGAAAGAGTGCGGGCCGCCATTCCTATAGCAAGATAGTATATTGCCTTCTGGCGTGAATATCCTGATTTATTTGTTGATTTTCTAGCCGGAAAAGATGGCGGTCCTAGTAAATTTCATTTTTATTTTTATCAAAGAATATTTTTAAGAGTAGCAATGCGCTACTAGTATATGTATGCCGTATTTCCTAGAGCGTATTCTAAATCATTTCTAGCTATGATGACATTAATGATTAAATGTGTACTTTATCCTGGTTGCAAATTATTCGTTACTTCTGGTGGTAAAGAGCAAGCAGCAAGCATCATGCGTGAAAAAGTTAGTGAAATTTGTCAGTTAATTCCTGGGTTTGAATTAGAAATCGATCGTAATCGTGGTATGACTTTGGAAGGCAAAGATTATTGTAAATATGTGTTTAAAAATGGCTCTTATTTTGATACTCTTGCGGCAAGAGAAAGTTCCCGTGGTAAACGTAGACATGCCGGAGTTGTGGAAGAATGCGTTGGTGTTGATGGTGATATATTGAGCCAAGTTGTTATTCCTACAATGAATATATCACGACGTTGTATGGACGGAACCATTCAGCCCAGTGAGCCGTTAAACAAAGCACAATTATATATTACAACCGCAGGCTATAAAAATACATTTCCATATAATAAATTAATTCAATTATTAGTTTGGTCTATTGTTCGACCTGAGAAAGCTATTGTGCTTGGAGGTACATATCGTGTACCTGTATTAGTAGGACTTTTGGATAAGGGATTTGTCAGAGATTTAAAAGCCGATGGTACATTTAATGAAAGCGCATTTGATCGAGAGTATATGTCACGTTGGACTGGAAGTTCTGAAGATGCTTTTTTCAATCCAGAAATTTTTGATAGAAATAGAATATTAAAATTACCAGAAAATGAATATTCTGGGCGTACTACTAAGAATAGTTATTATATAGTGTCTGTCGATGTAGGACGTAAAGATTGTGATAGCGTAGCTTGTATTATTAAATGTATTCCGCAAGCGCAAGGTGCGGCAATTAAATCATTGGTTAATATTTATACCATTTCTGATGGACATTTTGAAGATCAGGCTATTACTTTGAAAAAATTATATTATAAATATAAAGCGCGTCGTATAGTTATAGATGCAAATGGTTTAGGTATAGGTCTTGTAGATTATATGGTAAAGTCACAAGTTGATCCTGAGACTGGGGAGACTTTGCCAGACTTTGGCGTTTATAATGATAATGATGGTGAATATAAAAAATATCGTAGTCAAATTTGTGAAGATGATGCAATGTATTTAATTAAAGCTAATGCGGTAATTAATTCAGTTGCGCACACAGCAGTACAAACTTAGATGACTACAGGAAAATTAAAATTTTTGATAGATGAACGTCAAGCAAAAGCTAAATTACTTGGCACAAAAGTTGGATAGAATATGAAACCTGAAGAACGTAAATTATTTCTTCAGCCATTCTCCCTAACCTCGATTTTAAAAGAAGAGATAAAGTAGTTCATTGTCTCGCTATGAAGAAATTCATAGAAAAATAAACTTCTCTAATTGCGGGAACACCCTAAAGTTTTTTATACCGCGGCTAATATAGCGCAGCAGATAAAATAATATTTATTGGATGGTAAAAATTAAAAAAATTGGGCAATTCGCAACCAAGGTATTAAAAGATTTTTCATAAAATAATGAAAAGAATTTTAATGCAAGGCTCAACGACTAGTTTTATAACGTAGGCTAATAATTTTATTAGTCGAAATGGGAAGCTCTGACCGGGTAATGCCGAAGATGAAGATATAGTCTGGCTGCTATTGAAAAATAGTAGATTAAAGGATGAACTTGCGTGAAATAAATGATACATCGCAGAATATCATTTTGAAACAATTTAATCGAGGAATCAAAAAAGATAAATTTTCAGCTTTTGAATATGGAATTTATTATATAACACAAGAAGAAGAAGGTAAGAGCCGCAAGAAAAAGAAATTTAACGCGGCTGATTGGCTATTTATGAATTAATTAAGAAAGGAGAAATATATTAATAATGAGAAGTTCAAGAGGCGAAATCAAGATTGAAGAAATTTTAGAAATGGCAGGATTAAATTATCAAGAAGAATATATTTTTCCTGGTCTTAATAGTTCTAATGGTCGTCCTTTGCGTTTTGATTTTGCAGTATTTGATGATGATGGAAATATTGATTTTTTAATAGAATATCAAGGTAAACAACATTATGAACCAAGTGCAAAATTTGGAGGCAAAAAAGGATTTTACCAACAAAAATTTAATGACGATAAAAAACGTAGATTTTGTAAAATGAGTGGATATAAATTAATAGAAATTCCATATACTGAAGAAAATTTAATTGATTATGATTATATAATGACTAGAGCTGGATATTAAGGAGGATGAGGACCAATGAATAATTCTCAAACACAAGCCGATATTCATGCTAAAGGATTTGATTTGACAGGAACTTCAAAAAGCATCTATGAAATTAATGGTGAATATAAACAAATTAGGGTAAATGGTGTGCGGCAGCTTGATAATGCTACGCTAACCCTAGGTAATTACGCACGAGTGCGTCAAGCTAATGTGCCAATTATTACTAAAGATGAAGTTATGCGGGCATTGTTAGCACGTGATGTTGAAAAACTTCGTTGGTATTCATAGATATTTTATAGAACCAATGGTATTTATCACCGTACATGTGATTATTTTGCATATTTATATCGGTATGATTGGTATGTAATGCCTGATTACCCATTAGATGCTGAAATACCAGAAGATCGCATGCTTAAAGATTTTTATAAAGCATTGACATATTTTGATAATTCACATATAAAGAAAATTTGCGGGGAAATAGCATTAAATGTAATTTTAGATGGTGCTTATTATGGTTATATAGTTCCTTCCAAAATAGGAGTAATTCTACAGCAATTGCCAGTGCGCTATTGCCGTTCTAGATATAAATCTAATGGAATGCCAGCTGTAGAATTTAATATGCAATATTTTGATACCATTGCAAATCCACAATAGCGAATTAGAATTTTAAATTTATTCCCTGATGAATTTAAAAAAGGCTATCTATTATATAAATAGGGAAAATTAAAAGCTGATTTTAATGGCGATACTGGATGTTGGTATTTACTTACTCCAGGATTGTGTGTTAAATTTGCTTTTGATAATTATGATATGCCTTTGTTTGTACATGCAATTCCTACGTTGCTTGATCTCGATGCAGCGCAAGATCTGGATCGCCGCAAACAAATGCAAAAATTATTGAAAATTTTAATACAAAAATTGCCACGAGATAAAAATGGTGATTTGATTTTTGATAGTGATGAAGCTAGAGATATTCATAACAATGCCGTTCAAATGTTGCGCAACGCAGTGGGGGTTGATATTTTAACAACTTTTGCTGATATTGATGCTGTCGATTTGGCTGATAAAAATACTACTGCGACTACTGATGATTTAGCTAAGGTAGAGCGTACTGTTTATAATGCTCTTGGTATTTCACGTAATCTGTTTAATACTGATGGTAATATGTCATTGGAAAAATCAATTTTAAACGATGAAGCTTCATTAAGAACATTAATTTTGCAATTTGCTGAATTTTTCAATGCGCTTGCGGCTGGGCATAGTTCTGCACGTAAAAAGTATTCTTTTAGATTTTATATGTTAGAAACAACACAATATAATTATAAAGATTTAGCTAAAATGTATAAAGAGCAAACACAGATGGGATTTGCAAAAATGTTGCCGCAAATTGCGCTTGGACATTCCCAAAGTTTTGTACTTAATAGTATGCGATTTGAAAATCAAGTACTTAATATGAATGAATTTATGGTTCCACCTGCATTAAGTTCAACTATGAGTGGTTCAAATAATTCGGACAATTCTAATAAATCCAATACTGGGAAAAATGATAAATCTATAGAAGCACAAGTTTCATCTGGTGAAGCCGGTCGTCCAGCCAAACCTGACGATGAAAAAAGTGATAAAACAATTTAGAACATAGAATCACAAAGTTAAGGAGGAAGTTAAATGCATACTAGTTTAAGTCTAGATAAACCCATTGAAATTATCAATTTAACTCCTATTAATCCAATGATTGCAAAATGTCAAATTAAGGTTTTGTATGTTAGTGATGAACCTAATCGCAATGGAACTATTATTAATAAAGAAACAGCTAAAAAATTAGCTAATAGTTTACCTGGTAGTCCTATTGTTGGTTATTATGATGAAACTACTAAAGATTTTGATAATCATAATAAGTTTTTGAAAATTGAAGATGGCGAGATTAAATTAGCTGAAAATACTAGACCTTATGGTTTTGTAGATTTGAATGCTAAAGCGTGGTTTTAGTGGTTTACTGATGACGATGGAGTTGATCGTGAGTATTTGGTTACAGAAGGGTATCTATGGGTTGGCCAGTATCCAGAATGCCAAAGAGTCATTGATCAAGGAAATCCGCAATCTATGGAATTAGACGAAAAAACTTTGCAAGTAAGTTGGGCAAAATTTGAAAAAGGTAGTAAAAGATTTTGCATAATTAATGACGGGTTAATTTCCAAATTGTGTATTTTGGGTGAAGATGTGGAGCCTTGTTTTGAAGGCGCTAATGTTACATCTTATAGTTTAACTATGGATGAAGATTTTAAAACACAAATTTACTCAATGATAAATACAATAAAAGAATTTCTTGAAGAAGGAGGAACAACTCAGATGGTCACAAATGAAAACGAGAATGTTGTTACAGAAGAGCCTATAAATTCTACAGAAAATTTGGACAATACTGATAAAACAGTAGTTACAGAAAATCAAGAAGATATAGGGGAAGAACCTACGGTTGAGCCGACTGCGGCTGAGCCTGCCGTAGCTACTTCTTACAATCTGGATGAAATTCCGGAATATGTAGAATTAATGGAAAAATATAATACATTATCTACAGATTATAATGCATTAAAGGCTACAAATGATACATTAAATAATACAATTGCTGAATTGACAGCATTTAAACTTAATGTAGAAAAACAGCAGAAACTTGCTATGATTGATAGCTTTTATATGCTAAGCGATGCTGATAAGAAAGATGTTATTGATAATATAGATAATTATTCTGTATCAGACATCGAAGCAAAATTGTCAATTATATGTGTGCGCAATAAGGTTAATTTCAACTTGTCTTCTGACGAGGGAGAAATGCAGCCAGCAGCCGCAGCTAATACATATAATCTTACATCTATCGAGACAGTCGAAGATGTAACACCTGCCTGGGTACAACGTGCTCTAGCAGTAGAAAAAGAAATGAAATAATTTAAAGGAGGATAACTTACAATGATAGGTGATTTCTTAAAAAAGAATATTACTAGCGGCGCTAACTATGTTGAGTTTGGTTATGGCCAGGTTGAACCTAACCATCTTTCTGCACAGCGCACCGCCCAGATCTATGCTCAGTTACCTGCTGCCGCAGCTATTGACAAACTTGAACAGGGTCAGTTCGTAAAGTATGACTATGCTAATGGTGTTGTTAATTTCACAGGCGCTGGTGAATGGATGCTTGTTTACAATGAAATAAAATTATATCGTGATGGTCAGCTCGATTGCGAATTTGCAATGGTAAAAGATCATTACAATGGTCGTGTTTATAGCCCTGCTGGTGCTGAATCTAGTACACTTCAGTCTCGTCATTATAACGGTAAGGACGCAGCTGGCAACACATCTATAACAATTCCTGGTCCTACATATCCTGTAACTTATAATGAAGATAAGTCTAAGGCTTATGTAAATGGCACAGAATATGCCGTAGCTGAAAATAAATTTACAGTTGAAGGCAAAGAATATGCTGATACGGTTGATTCTATTACGTTTGCTACTACATACAATTATGACAGAGTAACAGTTGGTTCTGGCGACTACTATGAGCCTACTTATAATGATGATCCTTTCCACATTGAGTCTAAATCTAAGGCAGTTATGATGCCTGCTGGCACTACAATGGTTCCTAGAGTATTTAAGACCAATGTTGGCGATATCTTCACGACTAATACTATCAAGGTAGCTTCTGTTGAGACAGGTCTTGCTGTTGGCGATATACTCCATGTTGGTACAGATGGTTATCTTACAAATGTTGGCGCAGCTGGTGCTGGTGACACAATGAAATGGCAGGTTGTTAAAGTTTATACAATGCCTGATCGTCAGCGCGCTGTTAAAATCATGCGCATAGCTTAATGAAAGGAGAGAAGAACTATGTTAAATCATGAAAATTTACTTGCACTTGCTAAGACAGTTGCAAAGGCTGATTCTTCTGCCCCTGTAGCGTATAGCTGGAATGGCCAGTCGCTTAGCTATGATGCGTTGAATGAAACACTTCGTCAGGAGTTTAATGAACTTGCTGGTACGTATGCACTTTATAGAGAAAATAGAAATACTATATTTTCTATAATTGAAGAAGTTTTAGATGATGTACTTCCTAAGAAAGTTGTTGAACAGTATAGTGACTTTGCTGAAGTTCAGACATTTAAGCAGGGTGATAAGCCGATATTCCGTAGAAAACTTAATGGTTCAAAGAGAGCTAAACAGTTTATAACACGTGTTGGCCTTGCTGGTATCTATGAAGTATTTAAGCTTAGTGCTGGCACAGAGAGCTTTGAAGTTCCTACAAGCGCTATCGGCGGTGCTGCACAGATTGGTCTTGAGGAATTCCTTGATGGCAGAGTTGATTTTGCTGAAGTACTTGATACAGTTATGACGGGTATGGATGAGCTTGTTTATAAGGAAGTTGCACAGGCCCTTAAGGCTTCTATTAATCAGCTTCCTGCTAACAACACTGCTGTTGTTAATGGTTTTGATGAACAGGCTTTCGACACACTTCTTACAATAGTTTCTGCTTATGGTGTACCTACAATTTATTGTACACAGGAATTCGCTGTTAAGATGATTCCTCAGCAGGCTTGGAGATACACAGAAGCTATGAAAGATGAGCTTTGGAAGACAGGTCGTCTTGCACAGTATAAGCAATACAAGGTAGTTATTCTTGAGCAGGGCTTTGAAGATGAAACGAATAGCACAAAGGTAATTGATCCTGGATATTGCTGGATTCTTCCTACAGGCGCTGATTCTAAGCCTGTAAAGATTGCTTTTGAAGGCAATACAATAGTCGATGAATTCCAGAATGCTGATCGTTCTCGTGAAGTTCAGGTTTATAAGAAAGTCGGCGTAGTTGCTATGTTAGCTAATAACATTTGCGCTTATGTTGATACAAGTCTTGTAGGTCAGATGAAGACATGGAATCTTAGCGGTTATAAGACTGTTAAAGATTACGGCAAGGCTTAATTGAAAACTCAGTGATGGGGGAGTCGGGAAATTCCCCTCCCCCATTTTTTATTTACAATAAGTGAAAAAGGAGATAAAATTATGGCAAATATTTACAATGTAAAAAATAGAAGTGCGAGTATGGTTATATATCGCATTCCCGAAGAAAATATTAGACGTGAGTTTGCGCCTGGCGAAGTTAAAAAGATTTCATTAGATGAACTTACTAAGTTAAGTTATCAGAGCGGCGGTCAAGCTTTAATGGCTAATTTTTTACAATGGGATGATGCAGTTTCTGAAGCACTTAATATTCCTACCGAACCTGAGTATTATATGTCAGAAGAGCAGGTTATTGAGTTGCTGAAGAATGGTACTTATGAAGCATTTCTTGATTGTCTAGATTTTG
>JAEDEG010000183.1 GCA_016293435.1 Clostridia bacterium | reverse complement strand
AAGTCCTCCACATCCATACGCTTTTCGTCCAGCTTTTTCACTTCCAGCCGCAGGGGGAGCTACGCTTTTTTTAGCTGGTGCAAATCATGGGTGCTACTGAATAATAGAACAAACACGGCGGCATCCTCCTGTTTGCCGCCGTGTCTTTACACGGTGTTCGGGTCGTCGTTGGTTTAGGATAAACGAAAAGAAACGGCGGCTCTGAAAATCAAAGCCGCCGTTTCATAGGCGTGTAGATATGTCTGCTGTACGACGGCTTTTTTCTTTTGCCGTCGTACAGCAGTTGAGATAGATGTTATGACATACCTTCCTTTTGGGGAAAGCGTTTTCTGTATTCGTCCATCAAGGCTTGGAAATCCGGATCGGAGCGTAGGAACTCACATTCGTTATCCGTTTCAAGCTGATGCAACATCAAAGCTACTACTCGTGAGCTAAGGGTATCATCAGCGGGTTTTGTGGGTAAATGTTGGAACATGGCAGGTGACTTTATCGGTGTCAACGCTGCATTTAGCATTCTCTTGATAAGCTCAATACTTTTGGCAACGTCCTTCGATGCAAGTGCTATTTGTAAGGGACAAACATATCCATTGTACTCCCAAAAGCCAAAAAGCGACGCCATCTTTTGTGAAATCTCAGAAACACAGGCGGCGGAATCCGTTTCATCCAAAAGCAGGTCGATATCAACCAACGTAATAAAGTAACTCTGTATGGTCGCAATATCGCTGAATATTTTCATTTCAGCTAAGGCAGCCGCTTCTTCGTACCGTTCCTGCTTCATCAAAACATTGATTTTCAGCATTTGCTTGTCAACCGCTCTTTTGTCAGGAAGCAACGTAATTAACTCCTGTACTTTTTCCGTTCTTCCGCAGGCGAGATACTTATTAGCAAGAATACTAATTGCTGCCTCCTTCGTTTCTTCATCTTTGCTATTGGCGGCTCGTTCGTACCATACCATTAACTGGCGTTCGTATTCTGCTCGCTCTTCAGATGATAAAGAGGTACGAGTAAGGGTTCCCTCCAAGAGCAGCGCCATAGAATATCGCAGCAAATCACAGGTAGGGTATTCTTGTATTTTTGCAGTTGCAGCAGAAAAGCCGGCTTGAAATCCCATAGTATTTGCCACTTCTTCGACCTCGTTACAAAACTGGCCAATCTCTTTTTTTGAAAGAGATTCATGAAAAGTGAACAGCGTGTTCAGGTCAATTTCAAGCAATCTGGCAAGCGGTGCTAAAAGCGTAATGTCTGGATAAGTTGATCCACTTTCCCATTTATTGACTGCCGGAGTGGAAACGCCAAGGTAATTTGCAACCTGTTCTTGCGTTAAACCGACTTTTTTACGATGTTCTTGGATTTGCTCATTCAACTTCATGTTTGAATCGCCCTCCTTACTATGCTTACATTATAGCTCGAATCGTATCACACCACAATTGAGTCGTTATTTAACCAGCGGACGCAAAATTTAACCGCCAGTTAAGATACAACAAAGCTACTCCGATTAGTGAAAACCCGTTTCGGATGCTCTGCTTACATTCTACTCGAACTTGCCCGAATCCTCAATGATGCAAAATGGGAACAAATGAAGCAGGAAAATACAATCTTCATTTTGGGGATTTTAGAGTATATGCACTAACGGCAAGCAGGGCAAGTGTGGCCACACTTGCTATTTTTGCTCCCCTAAGGGGGCGCAAAAACGCTTGTTGGGGAGCCTCCCCAAACCCGGCGACTTCGGGACAAGTTGTCCCGAAGTCGTGGCGCGCTGCGCCCTCTGTCCGCGGCCCGACGCTAACGCGCCGGGCCTTAACTTTGGGACAAAGTGTCCCAAAGAGAAAACCGGGGTACGGAACAAGCCGTCCCCCGGTGCGTCAGATGTGGAAAGCATTTTGCAAAAAACATGAGAACAAGGAAATCGGATTGCCCACTCCTAAAGTGCAGCTGTAAGCCCTTGCGAATAGGGCAGTTTTAATGACGAATTTTCCACACGCCGCCTCCGCTTTCCCGCTGTTAGTAGGTTGAGAGTGTTAGCAGTATTTCGGGAAATTGAGGGTGGGTAAGGAAATCATATTACCACCACCAAAACCGTTGCCGGAAACCCTTGCAAACAGGGCCTTTTTTCAGCCCAAATGTTAACACATCAGCCCTGCTTTTTAAGGTGTTCCCGATAGCAGAAAACACAACCGATCCCCCGCCAATAAGGACACCCCGCACAAGGCGTTCCTTCCGGTGTCTTCTGCGGGGCGGGTATATCTTTATGCGGAATCTCTTTCATCATGCGCTCATAGGGACTGTTGGTAAAGTTCATAAGTAAACCTCCGTTTATGTTCAGCCCAATCCCCCGCCCTTTCCCAGTCATGGGAAAGGGTGCGGCTCTGGAGGATATACCCCCGCCGCGCCGCCGGGAAATAGAACAGCCGGTGCCGCCAGTCAAGGGCAAGCCGCCGCAAAAGCGGCGGTGCTGATGCACCCTTGACAGACAGCTCCCGGCTGTTCTGAACGATCTGCGGCGACGGGGGATATACCACCCGAGCCATGTTTGAAGGAAAACGGTTTGGGACATTTTGTCCCGAAGTGGAATAATGTCCCAGATTATATTGATATCAAAGAAAATACTGTATTATCTTGCTTTTTATGCTCTAATTATGTAAAATTAATTTACTAAGATAACTATTAGTACAAATGAGGAGGGAACACGAAAATGTACGAAAAGGCTAAAGAAGAAATCTTGGCGCAGAAACCCAAAATGGCAATATGTTATGATTTTGATAAAACATTGTCACCAGATGATATGCAATCATTTACATTGATCCCTTCTCTTGGAATGAGCAAGGAAGAATTTTGGCCCGAGTCAAATAAATTAGCCAAAGAGAATTTAATGGATAATAATCTTGCTTGGATGTATCAACTGATTGTCAAATCTAAAGCCTGCAGAAAATCTATTAGTCGTGACTACTTTAAGCAAATCGGACAGGATGTTCCTTTATATAAGGGTGTGGATACTTGGTTTGACCGAGTAAATCGATATGGCGAACAAAAAGGTGTTGAGGTTCAGCACTATATTATATCCTCTGGATTAAAAGAAATTATTGAAGGAAGCAGCATTGCTAAACACTTTAAACGCATATATGCATCATCATATCTGTATTCAGCAGATGGTGTTGTGGAATGGCCTGCTCAGGCGGTAAACTATACCAATAAAACGCAATTCATATTTAGAATTGCCAAAGGCAAATTTGAAGAATATGACGAGAGCGTAAATAATAGCATGCCTGAAGACAGCCTTTATATTCCATACGAAAATATCGTTTATATTGGGGATAGTGCTACCGACATTCCCTGTATGCGTCTTGTAAAAAGCAAAGGCGGCTATTCAATTGGAGTTTTTGATCCTGAAAAAAATCAAAGGCAAAAGGTATATCAGTTATTCAATGATGGACGAATTAATTTCTATGCTCCTGCTGATTACTCTCGAAATGCAACTCTTTTTAAGTATATCAAAAGTGTAATTGATAATATTTCCACTAATGAAAGGATTAAAACGGAGCAAAAGATTTTGCGACTTCCCGCTGAGACATATAAAATGTATACAAGCATGCAGTCTTTAATTGATATTGCCCCACAAAATCTTTCTAAAAAGGAACGGCAAAAGCTCGAGCAAGGAATGGAAGAAATTAAGGTTATGATTGAAGGTAATGTAGATTAAAAGCTGAAATACTGATTGCCAACTCCCGAATACCATTTTTGTACTTCTAATTTCGTGAAACCCTATAATTCCACTCCGACCAAAAATCGACAGGTTTCGATAAGAAACCTGTCGATTTATTTTTTG